>DASQWW010000001.1:0-27643 GCA_035640055.1 Nitrososphaeraceae archaeon
AGTTTGTCAATGATACAAGATACTAATTATTATTATTTATCAATCATGTAAATGTGGTCTATTAATGTATGATGATAGTGGTAGCATTTTAAGGTAGAATAAAAAGATAACTTATTTATGCTCCTCATCTCTTCTTCCTCCGCCCTACTATGGCTTTGTACAAACAGACTTGTCCTGTATGCCTGAACCTTGCTCATTCCTATTCTGATTATTACCTGTCCCTTTTCCTGTTTAAACTTCAACTGGTTTTGTTATGTGAAAGATATGGCGATAGATTGTTTTCATTGTTATCATGACGACAATTAAATCCAAAGTTGTAACTCTTTTTGTTAAGATCATTATATTCATAACAGGCAATCAATTAATAATGATCTTAACAAAGACTTTAATTACATTCTTTTGCAAACTGAAAAAATTATAAGTTCATTGTTTGCAATAATAGATGGTAAAAATGAAGAAAGAGTTTGTAGCTGCAAGGATTGAAGCTGCCCAAGATGGTAGTCCTTATATTTATATTACATTCAGCGATCCTAACGATTACAAATCGGGAGAACGACAACCACAAAATCCATTTGGTCAGAACACGATGGCATTTACTTCCCCAGAGGATTTGATGAAAAATTTGCCCAAGATGATGTCTCGCTTGATGGGTGGAGCTAGTGGTTCGACTGATTCACCTACATTTAAGATAAGTATGAAGGAGTATGAAGATATAGGGATCAAAGTTGGCGACAAAGTTATAATAGAAATTAAAAAATCAGATAATAGTGGAATTTATACTTAAATGTAAAGAAATAATTAACATGTAAATCAGACTGCCAAACTACAAAAATCGATATAATTCTACAGTGGCAATACAGAAAAGAAAAATGATACCACCATGATTCACATTAGGAAAAACAGTTCTCAGATAGGCATAGAATTAAGGTATAAAAAGAATGAGAAGACATCTCTCTTCTTATATCATTATTAAGAAAAGGCTTATCCAGTAAAAAAGTTATTGATTCACAAATAGTTTTACATTCTTTTACATAAGGGACATTCGCTATATTGGAATGGCGTCCCGCAAATACTGTTCTTTCCACATCCATATAACATTCCACACCTTTTACATTGATGTAAACAAGTCACTTCTTGCCTCCTTTTGGTAATTGAAGACAACAACTGCTATGATCTACATACGGTTTGTTAAGATAGATGTCAGATTCTTTAAGTAACTAAAAATGGCTAATTCCAATTAATATTTTCAATAGAGAGCTCTTATCAAATTATTATCTATTCAAACTTTCAGTTGAATATCCTCTTGGACTTTTCACTATCAGTCTATAGAAGAAATAATGAAGAACTAGTAACGTAGAAAGTAATACGATCTGATGTGTATTATCTTTAGTTAGATAACGCTTTTAAGCTAATAACATCCTTTTGTACAAGACGAAATGGCAGGAATTACCGAGTTTAACAATTCAAAAGAGAATTTGATCACACATATAACAAAAAGAAACAGACGAGTGGTCGAATTTGCACAATCAAAGATATCAAATGCAGTCTACAAGGCACTCATAGCAACTGGCAAAGCAGACTATTCATTAGCAGAAAGGCTAGCAAACAGGGTTGTACATAAGATGGTTCAACAGGGCTATAGTTCAGCTGAAAAAGCTGCAATTCCAAGTGTTGAAGATGTGCAGGACATAGTAGAATCTATACTCATCGAGGAAGGCTTGTCCGAAACCGCAAAAGCTTACATTTTGTATAGACATGAACGCCGTAAAGTCCGTGACGAGAAGATGAAGATTTTAAACAAGAAGGACCTTGACGAGGTGGACAAGGCATTTGACGTTAGTTCACTTAGAGTTTTAGCAGCACGTTATCTGCTGAGAGATAGTAATGGTGAGATTATTGAAGGTCCAAAGCAAATGTTCGAAAGGGTGGCCGTTCTCGTAACAATTCCAGATATTATTCACGATTCGCAATTATTCGATTTATCAGGCGAACATATCCAAAGTATTGAAGAAGCAGAAAAATATTATACCAAAGTTGATGACTTTGCTCTAAAGTTAAAGCTTGGCAATTATTATCTAAACAAGTATCATTTTGAATCCTTAATTCGCCATTATATTTATCTGGCAAAACATGGACAGATGAAAGTTAGCTTTAAGGAATTACTTAAATTAATAGCTGAGGGTAAGATGGGAACCTATGAGGAAAGAATTAAAGAATACTATAATTTGATGGTATCCAGAGATTTCCTTCCAAATACACCGACATTGATGAATGCAGGAGCAAGGCTTGGTCAACTGTCAGCATGTTTCGTTCTTGATATGCAAGATGATATGTATCAGATCATGAAATCATCAACTGATGCAGCTATGATTTTCAAATCGGGAGGAGGAGTAGGAATAAATTATTCCGATCTAAGACCAGAAGGAGACATTGTTGCCTCAACGTCTGGTGTTGCATCAGGTCCAACCTCATTTATGAGAATTATTGATACGATTACTGATGTGGTAAAACAAGGCGGGAAGAGGCGAGGTGCAAATATGGGTATTCTAGAGACATGGCATCCCGATATTGAAAGGTTCGTCACTGCCAAGACAAAGCCTGGTGTATTTGAGAACTTTAATGTCAGTGTTGGTGTCTGGGAAGACTTTTGGCAATCACTTGTAAATAAGGATGGTCACAAATATATATTACGTAACCCACGATCTGGTGAGCCTATAAAACAGATAGATTCACATCAATTGATGGATTTGATTGCATTTAGTGCATGGAAAAGCGCTGAACCTGGTGTTATTTTCTTTGATAATATTAACAAGTACAATCCTTGTATTAACGCAAAGGGTGGACCATTACGTGCAACAAATCCATGTGGTGAGCAATCACTATATCCTTATGAATCATGCAATCTAGGTTCGATCAATCTTGCAAACTTTGTGAAGCGAAAGGCAGATGGAATGTATGAATTTGACTGGCAAAGATATGAGCAAGCAATCAGACTATCCTCAAGGTTCTTAGACAATATAATTGATATGAACAAATATCCAGTTGAAGAGATCGACATCAATACAAAACTGACAAGAAGAATTGGCCTTGGTATAATGGGTATTGCAGATCTGCTGTTTTTACTGAGGATCCCATACAATTCAAAATACGGCTATGAGTTCATGAACAAACTGGCAGAAGCAATGTCATATTACAGCATGGAAGAGAGTGTTGCTGTTGCAAAGACAAGAGGTCCCTTCCCTCTGTTTAGAGAGACGGATTATATCAAAGGCAAGGTTCCAATTGCAGGCTACTATGAGCTTCCAAAGGAAACACATGCATATGACTGGGATTCACTAATTGAAAAGATCCAAAAACATGGAATCAGAAACTCTTGGACGTCAACAATTGCTCCCACAGGCACGCTATCAATGATTGCAGATTCCTCAAATGGCGTTGAACCAATCTTTGCGTTAGTTTTTGAAAAACGTGTAACAGTTGGCAGATTCTTCTATACCGATAAGGTCTTTGAAAATGTATTAAAGGAGAACGGTTTGTATAATGACGAAATACTGACTAAGATTGCAAACAACTATGGTTCAGTACGTGGATTGGCTGAAATTCCAGAATGGATCCAAAAAACCTTTGTTACTGCAATTGATGTACATTGGACTGATCATCTACTAGCCCAAGCCATATGGCAGAAATGGATCAGTAATGCTATTGCAAAGACAATCAATATGCCAGGAGATGTAACTGCAGAAGACGTAAAGTGTGCATATCTGTTATCACATGAACTAGGTTTGAAAGGAGTCACAGTATATAGAGACGGTTCAAGACATGAACAGGTCTTGCATATTACTGGTAATAATACAAAGGAAAAAAGGTTTGTTGTGAGGCCAAGTAGATATGCAGTTGAATACATATATGCAAATGTTGTAGAACCATATATTAAAGAACAAGTACAAAAAATATTTAAGGAAACAGAAACCCAGGATGAAGTCCAGACCGAATTAATTCCAACTGTGCAACAAACCGAAGCTTCAAAGAAGACAGTACAAGCATCATCAATCGAATTAAATGAAGGTGAAATTTGTCCATCCTGCAAATCAAGGTTAATAATCTCTGAAGGTTGTAATACATGTATTGAATGTGGCTTTAGTAGCTGTTCGAGTTAAAGGAAAGAACTTTTGTTCCTTATTTTTACTTTTCATACCTACATAAAATATGAAGTATATATATATGCAGAGTTAATACATTCCTTTGACAATATGACTTGACTATTAACTAACTTGAGCTGGCAAATTTCTCTATGATATTGCCTATACATTTAGTTGTCTTGTTTAAGAGATCGATCCTTGCAAATTCATTTGGCGAATGAATTCTCGCATATACGTATGTGCTGCCTACAGAAACACATGGTGCATTGAGCAACTTAACAAACGAATGTATTGGTCCTGTACCAGCGGACGAGACATTGATTATTGCTGTACCAAAAGTTTCCTTTGCGGATTGCTCAACCTGCTTTACAAACGGGTCACTGACCGGTATTCTAGCAGCTGCTTCCCCATGGATGAACCTTACCTCAATTCCATCGAACCCACTTTCCTTCAAATGATTTTTAAGCCTTTCAAATTGCCTTTCAGGTATCATATCTGGAACAAGTCTAAAATCTAACTTTGCGAGGGCTGTAGCAGGAAGAACAGTTTTTGCACCCTTGCCAGTATAGCCGGCTACCAAACCTGCAATATTACATGTTGGCATTCCAACAAATGCCTTACGAAGCTCTATACCTGTTGCATTATTTACAAATTTATCAATATTATACTCTCTTTTGAATACTATCTCGTCAAATGGCTCATCAGAGATTAAAGCAAGTTCCTTATCTGTAAATCCTCTCACCTCATTATACCAATCTTTTATCAGGATTTTTCCATTAGCCTCACACAGTGTGTTTAATGCCCTAATAAGTAACCATGCAGGATTTTCTATTAGCACTGCTAAACTGGAATGAGCATCTCTAGATGGTCCTTTTGCTATCAACTCAACATAGAGTAAGCCTTTCATACCAAGGCTGATAATTGGTCTATTCTTTTCATCAACATAACCAAATTCCCAGATTATTGCATCACATGCAAGTTTCTGCCTGTATTTGGTAAGGTATTGCTCTATATGTCTACTTCCAATTTCCTCCTCACCTTCTACAATAAACTTTACATTACATGGAATATCGCCAGTCTTTTTAAGGAAATATTCTACTGCTTTTATGCGTGTTATTAACTCTCCTTTATCATCTGCAGCTCCACGCCCAAAGATAGAGTTACCATCAACTTTGCCACTAAATGGATCTGCCTCCCATAACTCTACAGGTTCTACAGGCTGTACATCGTAATGATTGTAAAATAAAATAGTCTTGCCACCTGGATTCGTTTTTGATTTAACTTCACCATACACTATTGGTGGTATCGTATCTTTTTCATCATCATTGCTTGCATAGTCAAGGTATAATACTTCAGAATTAATCCCTGCGTTATACATTATCTGTGAAATAAGGTTAGCACATTCAATTAGACCTTGTTTCTTTGCAGAAATACTAGGCTGCCTAATTAATGCTTGAAGGTCAGAAATAAGACCGTCCATTTCAGTGTCTACTGTATCGTTAATAATAGTCTTGTTCATCAAATGGGGTTTTTTGCAATTGAAATTAAAGGTTACTAAAAATCCAATATACTCTGCAATGCTTTACTTCATCATCTAGTTCTTACTCTATTCGCTTCTTCATAGTCATGTATAGTAGCTATCTAATCTATGTAAGGCTTATCTCTTTCTCAGGACTATTCTAACATCTACTGCACGTGCCCCTTTTCCTTCTTCTAATACCAACAGAGGATTCATATCAAACTCTTCAACTTCGGGAAAGTCAGTAACTAACTGTGAAAGCCGCAATAGGCTGTCCAGTACAGCTCCCAAATCGGATGGCTTTTCTCCCCTGACGCCTTTTAAAATTTTAATTGTCTTTATTGAGTCGACCATTCTTGTTGCCTCGTCTTCATCAATCGGAGCTAACCTAAAAACAACGTCTTTAAGAACCTCGACATAGACCCCGCCAAGGCCAAACATAATAAGCGGGCCGAATAGTGGATCCTGTTTTGCGCCAAGAATTGTTTCCTTGGCTGACGTTACTACTTCTTGTACAAGAACCCCTTTGATCCTTGCATTCATTCTATACTTATTGGCATTATCAACTATTGCTTCAAATGCTGCTCTGACTTCGTCGTCACTTTTCAATCCAACCTTAACTCCTCCAGCATCTGATTTGTGTATAATATCAGCTGACACGATCTTCATCACGACTGGGTAACCAATCTCTCTAGCAGCCTTTACACATTGCTCTTTGCTAGTTCCAAGGATACTCTTTGGAGTAGGGAAGCCATAAGCACTAAGAACCTCATAACCTTCTTCCTCTAATAGATTTGTTCTGCCATCCTTTCTGACATCATCAAAAACTCTTTTTACTTTTTCGTTATTGACACTAAATCTTTTTGACTTAGCTTTAGGCCTTGTTAACCAATCTCTGAAGTGATACATAGCTTTAAGAGTCCGGATTGCAGGTTCTGCATACATGAAGTGTGGTATGCCGCCCTCTGATAGAATCTCTTTATTCTCAGTACCTTCTGCAAGCCCCATTAATGCAGCAAGCATTGTCTTGCCGCTACCTTTAGACGTTTTAACAATTGTTCTTGCCAGCTCATTATAATCGAGAGTAGCTGAAGGAGTACACATAGTAACTACAGAACCGACATTGGGATTTGATAGCACTTCAACCAGTACTTTCTCAAAGCGATTGAAGTCAGCATCACCTACTATATCTACTGGATTTCTTGCTGAACCATGTGGTGGAATTACTTTGACAATTGCCTCTCTTGATGTGGATATATCAGCCATTTTTAGCCCATACTTTGAACATGCATCTGTTGAGATAATAGCTGGTCCTCCAGCATTTGATACTATTACAACCCCTCCATGACCTGGTGGTACGGGCTGTTTTGAGAATGCTGTGGAAAGTTCGAATAGCTCCTCCATTGTGTCTACCCTAATTACTCCACATTGGGCAAATAGGGCATCATAGATTTCATCAGCTCCCATTAATGCACCTGTATGGGACATTGCAGCCTTGGCACCTTCCGGACTTCTACCCGCTTTCAATACTATGATTGGTTTCTGGTTTTCCAGTATAATCTTTTTAGCAATTTCCATAAACCGCCTGCCATCATGAATATCCTCAAGATATATCACAATAACTTTGGTTTCTTGATCTTCAGATAATAATTCAAGGATATCATTTTCATCCATGTCCACCTTATTACCCATACTGATTACTTTTGAAAAGCCAATGCCCTGCGCTATTGCATCTTCTACTGTAGCTGCACATATTGCACCGCTCTGAGATACCAATGCAATTCCCCCATGCCGTGGGGTAATTTTTAAGAAGGTCGCATTCATCATATTTTGTTCAGATAAACTCATGATCCCAAGGCAGTTTGGACCTATAACCCTTGTACCATACTTTTTACCTATTTCTCCTATTTCTCTTTCTAACCTAGCGCCGTGTTCGTCAACTTCTTTAAATCCAGCTGAAACGATGATTGCTCCTTTGATCTTTTTTTTGCCGATCTCTTCCATTACTTCAGGTACAATTCTGTTTGGAGTTGCAACTATAGCAAGATCAATCTCTTCCTGAATATCAAGCACACTTTTGTAAGCCTTAAGACCAAAAACAGTAGGATTAGATGGAGTAATTGGATAGATTTTTCCCTTGTATCCATTTATAATATTAGAAAAGATCGCCTTTCCTACACCTGGCTTTTCAGAGGCGCCGATGATAGCAATAGATTGTGGAGAAAGAAAGATATCTTTTGAGTCGGTGTATGATGACATATGAGAAATAAAAGCAGGATAGGATAGTTATAAATGCATATTCTATAATTAACATTATTTATCCGAAAGAAGTATCTTTATTATAAAAATGGCATCTAATGTGATGGAAACAGAATGGATTTAATTTATAAATTTGCTAAAGAACAGTTAAAAAATAGATTTGAATAAAAAAGTTCCTCTATATTTCTATTATTTATATTAACTTTAGAGACCTTAGGTCTCAAAAAGCCATCATGATCATTTGTGTCCTATTTGCTACCACTGGCCAATAGTTTAGTTCCACATTCTTCGCAAAAAATAGCATCATCCTCATTTTGATAATTACATGAGGGGCATTTACCTGATCCATTTATTGCAGACTCGGCATTCTTTGTTTCTGCTTCTGCTCTACTTGACAGAAGAACAATATCTCCAATTTTTGAAATATTATTCCATAGGAATTCTGTACTATCATCATCATCTTCCTTTGAAATTTTGATACTGAGCTGTACATTTCCTACTGCTGACTTCCGTAAGCCAATTTCCTGAACTTTGCCAACCAGCAGTGCTTCACTATCATAGGCAGGCATACCAACGACAGATTGAATTGGAATAAATCCTCCTTGGGTTCCAGATGTTGCAGTTTTGGTAGAAGTAACTGCAGTAGATTGTTGTAGGGAAGTAATAGAAGGTGTTTCAATTTTGTCAAGTTCAGATGATTGCAGTTGCATTGTTGCAGAAGGATCAGTTGTTTTTGTCTGGGGGGTAGAGGACGTGCCAAATTTGCGGTATTGTGCTATTGTGTTATTGCAAGTCCCACACTTGTATTCACCTTTTTCAACAAGAGTAACTCCTTCTCCAAGTTCTTCATTTGGATTTTCATAATTGACTGCCGGTGAGCCTTCGTATTCTCTTTCACATTTGTTACAATAATATTTTAAAAAGCGATCCTCTTCTAACCTTCCTAATCCCGCCAGAAACAACTCAGGTCCTCCAAGATTCCCCCTCTTCTGTTCCTCATCAGTTACTCTTGCAAAAACATAACCACCAGAACCACGCAACTTCTTTTCATGCAGTTCATTGCCCTCACTCATCATATAGCGTTAACAACTTAATTGCATGAATAACTAGTATTAGTATTTTTGGGAAACGTATGGATCTGATAGTCTATATATGTCTCTCTACACATTTTTACTACCTTTATCTAAACGTCAGCATACATAGAAAATTCATGGGGATGTGGTCTTATTGCAATCTCATTATGTTCTTTAGCTTGATGTTCTATAATCCTGTCTATGACATCGTCACTAAAGATTGGCTTCAAGAATGTCCTGTCACTTTCTATCTCTTCATATGCTTCCCTTAAACTAGCAGGCAACTGTTTGATTCCTAATTCTCTTCTTCTCATCGAAGTCATCTTGAAAATATCTTCGTCGACAGGGTCACCAATTACCTTCTTCTTTTTAATTCCATCCAGCCCGGCGGCGACTATTGCAGAAAATGCTAGATATGGATTACATGAGGGGTCAGGAGCTCTGAACTCAATTCTCTTCATATTAGCAAATTTTTGTCCTCTATAATGAGCTGGAATTCTTATTATCGCAGACCTGTTACCTATACTCCATGCAATATACACCGGAGCCTCATAACCAGGTACAAGCCTTCTGTATGAATTTGTAGTTGGAGCAACAATAGACGCTAAGGCAGGTGCATGGTCTATGATGCCTCCACCAAAATAGCGGGCAATTTCTGACATCTCTGCATATTCATCGTTAGCATCAAAGAATAAGTTTTTTTGCTTGTTCCACAGACTAATATTAACATGCATACCGGAGCCGTTGTCAAGTGCAATTGGCTTTGGCATCATCGTAGCAATCATATTATGTTTTTTTGCAATATTCTTGACAATGTATTTATAACTCTGTACAGCATCAGCGGTATTAACAAGAGTATCATATCGAATATCAATTTCACATTGGCCGGCCGTGGCAACCTCATGATGATGGGCATCACAAATAATACCAAAATTATTACTTAAAACATCTACACATTCATTACGGTAATCCATCAGAGTATCGCCCGGAGCGCTTGGAAGATATCCCTCTTTTAATCTCAAGGCATATCCTACACTATCAGTAGACCAGGGCGCTTCCCTAGATGTTATCTTATAGCTCTGTCCACGATAGGGAGTCATAGTGTTTACTTCCAGTTTATCGAAAACAAAGAATTCAATTTCAGGTCCCCAATATGAAGTGTCATAGCCTTGCTCACGAATATATTTCTCTGCTTTTGCAGCTATACCCCTTGGATCACGAGGAAATGAATCTCTTTTAGAACCACCACTCAAAATATCACAAACCAGCCTTGCAGTATAATCTTTCTCAATCCAAGGAACAATTGCATAAGTGGATGGATCAGGTCTTATGATCAAATCAGACTCATGGATTTCCGTAAAACCACGAATTGAAGAACCATCAAGTTTTGGTAGACCATCCTCAAAGTCTTCCTTGCGAAACATATCAGCTGGCATTGTAGTGTGATGGAATCTTCCCATAAGTCCAGTAAACTGTAAATCAAGGAACTTGATTTTGTTATCCTTTAACCTTTCCATAACTTCATCTGTTGTAAACGTTAATGATTCAATTTTACCGTCAATTACTTTATAAGGCAAGTGGAGTACCTCTTAGGGTAGACACTAAACACCTATAATTAAGCTTACCAAGAGCTATGGAAAGAGAATAAGGAAGTAGGAGTGTGTGAAATAACAAATGGTAACAGCAGTAAGAGATGAGGATGAAGAAGCAGGAGAAGCAAACAACAACAATAATAATAATGAATTACTATCGATTAAAGATATATACAATTTATTACTGAAAGAGATCCAAATTTCTACATTACAATCTATACCCACTGATACTTATCAAAGGGTTGCCGTCATGCTTGGAAATCTAAGAGGGCAGGGATATGAAGGAGTAGAAGCTAAGATTCGAGATAACATGACAGAACTAATATCTACATCTGCTAAGCTTCTACTTGAAACTAGGTATCAAAAGCTGATGAAGGGAAGATATAAAGGATTATCCTCATCATCCTTACCAGTGATGATAGCAGTAGTGGATTATTCAAACCTTACAGATGAGGAAAAATATATTTTAGATGGAGAAAAAGAATCTGAGAAAAGAAAGATCTCTATATATTCTGCAACTCTTAAAGGCAGATCAAAAGTACTAGAATCGATTTCGGCTAAACTGCGCTCTAAACAAATTATTGTCAGATTTCTTAAACCAATGGAGCAGTTCATGGGTGTAGATATGAAAAAGTATGGACCATTTCAGCAGGAAGATGTTGCAGTATTGCCAATAGAAAATGCACGTTCTTTAATAGATAACGGTGAGGCTGTAGAAGTATATTAGATGGTAAAAAAGAAAGACAAATATGGTTCATCAATGCTTGAAGAACATCAAGGTATTACTATGACCCATAACGGAATAGATATCGATCAATTTATTCTGCTCACTATCTATCCAACTATTGTGATCTTTGCACTGGGATTCATAGCGAAGAAAATGAAAATGCGTGAATCGCCAAAGTATATCTTGCAGGCAATAACATGTATTGTATTTTCAGTAGCTTATTTTATAGTAGTACCAAATGGCGGCGCACAGGGGATTGCAATAGTATTGACTCTGTTTGGCATACTTCTCTTCTTTATGGCAAGGAAATATACAATACATCCAATAGAAGAAGAGGAGGGAGAGGAAGGTAAAACCGAGCTTCCTTGAGCTTAAGACTGCCTATATACCAATTCTATAAATATATATTTATAGATTAGATATGTAAAGCTTCTATTAATTTAAGGCCC
Organism: Nitrososphaeraceae archaeon; assembly: GCA_035640055.1. GTDB lineage: Archaea > Thermoproteota > Nitrososphaeria > Nitrososphaerales > Nitrososphaeraceae > DASQWW01. The sequence goes on from DASQWW010000001.1 coordinate 11,759, forward strand.
AACTAAAGAATTACTGCCTAAATTACACCTTCTTATTATCATTTATTTACAATAAACATCTGAGAAGACTTATTATCATAGTGACCTTTTTAAAGTATAGATGCACGCTCGTATGCTTTAAATCTGCATAGATGAGAAGGCTTATAAAAAAGGAAATTTCCTATGGTAAGGGAATGGTAAGTACAGTCTTCAGGGTACAGTCACACAAATTCAGCCAGGATAACATTCAGACAACCCTGGTATGCTCAAAATGTGATGAAGTCTTTTCTAAGGAATTTCCTCTAGACCTTGAGGGTCAGACCATTGAATTCAAGTGTCCTGTCTGTGGAGCGCCCGGCGAAGCAGATCTTCCATACAAAAGTGCAGACGAAAGAGAGGAGTTTGAAGAAGATTTCGAGGATGTAGAGGAAGAAGAAGGTGGAGAGGAGTTTGAAGAAGAATACTAGTTGTTTAACATTCATAGATAATGATCTAATAAATATACACAATCTCCGATAGCTAATGTCTGATTTACTGATGATTCATTTGCTTGATTGGCTACTATAATGCAACAGATTACATAATCATATATCTATCTATTTAGGAAAATATTTACGTATAATAATTTTCTAAAGGTGATATTAGTACTAAACTAATAAGCAAAATGAGGAAGTGAAATATGTCCAACGATACTCATTAGAATATTATAATGTAGGGCAGGTGGGGCGCAATCTGATAGCTTACACAATATGCAGCGGAACGTGTTAGTGGAGCACATGCAAAAAGGAGATATTCCTTTAGAGGAAGATCATGGCCTTAGGTATAAATGAAAACAAAAACTGTTTAATGTTAGTGATTTATATTGATCTTACAAGGATTGTTTTTAATGCTCCTTATTCATGTGCCAAAAGCTTTGATAGAGGCATAAGGACCATAGTGCAAGCCATTGTCATATGAAATAAATAGATATTCTGCTTTCCATCATATACATTAAAGGTATTATATAGTAATTTCTCATAGGATACAGCTTTCATGACTTATTATATTATTAGTCTTAAGTTGGTGTTTGTAATTTTTAAATTATTTCTCTATGAACTCAATATACTTAACAAGTATGAAAAAAGGATGATGAGAAGATAAAAATAATATAAAAAATCATTATTAGTATCTATCAATAGCTTGATATTTTAGGCTATAAAAATCAATGCCTAGATGTGCTACACTATCTAATTTCCCTATTATTATTTTACCTTAGATTGTATGTAGAGAGTAGACAGAAAGCAATAATATCAAAAGATAGGATGAAAGTTCTAAGCAATATAACGAGAAAAAGGGAACAGTCTTTGACAAATAGACATAATAAAATTAGGGTATTATAGTGTGTATATATACAATAAAAAACCTTGCATTTTAGGATGGTAAAAGGCCATAACCTATCATTCTTTGTATACCATTACATTTCTATGATACAAGAAAAATCCGATTCAAGGCAATCCTAGCATTAATTAAATATCATGTAGGATCCACTTTAAGGACTCCATGTGAATAGAGATGATTGTCTAAAGAACTCATATGCATTATAGAATGTTACTTTTTCAATATCTCCAATACTAAATCCTGCCTTTCTCATTTCTCTAGCCGTAAGAGGAACACTCAGTGGATCAGATACTCCCCAATCAGCTGCACTATGTACCATTATGTGCTTCGTCCCATATTTTTTTACTATATTTATTGCTCTCCCAGGAGATAGCTTTGTTATAGGATAAATAGAAAGGCCAGCCCATAATCCTAACTCTAACGTTTTCTCTATAGTTTCTTCAGTGTTATGATCTATTAGTATTTTGTTTCTGTTGTATTTATTGCCTTTATCATCATTCAAAATGCGCTCAATTCTTCTCATTCCTTCTGGTTTGTTGTTATGCGGCAGATGGACTACCATTAACATGTCTTTTTCTGTAGCAATGTCCATCTGCATGATAAATACCTCTTCTTCTAAGTCAGTTATTAGATTATAGCCTATCTCTCCTACTGCCACTACCCTTTCTCTATCAAGATATTTCTTCATGACTTCTATGGCATCTATAGCTAATGGTCTTTCTGTAGCTTCTTTTGGATTGACAGATATACAGACAAAGTGTTCTATTCCAAATTCCCTAGCCCTTTTAGTTTCAAAAGTTATCATGTGCTCCCAATAATCTACAAATGTGCCAACCGAGGTCCTTGGACTACCGAGCCAAAATGAAGGTTGAACTATTACTTCAATGCCAGCTTTGGACATTGCCTCATAATCATCAGTGGTACGAGAATACATATGTATATGAGGATCAAATAGTCTAGTCAATTATCATATTCCTCCTTTTTTCATTTGCCTCGCTAATTTATGATAACAATGGATGTAATAACGCTTTTTACATTTGTATAACAAACTTATAGTATAGTATCTGATTATTATTATTATTATATTTATATCCTTTTAGGATATAATGATATGAGAAAATAGAAGATTGAAAAAGATGAATCAGTTTATTTTCAATCCAAAAAAGACAATTTAAAAAGTTCAGAAGTTCAGATAATATACAAGTCTTGCACCAAAGAAGATTTGTCTTAAATTCTTATTACTTGCTGGCTCAATATAAATTATCTTTCGATATATGTTTTTATCAATATTTTCTCTACAGAATATTTAACCTTTCTGCACACTCTTTGTGATAATATTTTCTCTTCTGATGGCTTCCTTTAATGACTATGATATCTGTATTATCGATTTTTTTTCTGCAAAAACGACAAAGGCCATTTTGTTTGACCTTGATCATGAAAAGTACGCGACTATATCCAAGCTTGCCATTATCTATAATAATATAATTTGTCATATTGCTAGTGGCATAGTATAGCCGACTCCTTACACACTAACAATGGAAAATAAGCCTTAATTAACCAAGTTAACTTACAAGTTATAAATAAATAAAAAAACACACATACAATACATATTATAGATCGGTAGATTTATGCTTTTAATTACCAACAATTATAGATGATGATATGTTATCTAGTCACATCGTTAACTGAGTGACTTATTAGACTAGTAGCATATCGTATATCATTGGATTTATATAGATATATATGTAGGTTTTATTAACTTATGCTAAAGAAGAAGGGACTATTCTAAAGATTGTTCCTTGTATTGTCAGTATATACAGATAACCATCAGGTCCAACCTGTATGTCGGTAATTCCACCAAAACCTGTGCCAAAGGTTATCTTTTCAATCTCTTGCGCATTGTCTGCATCTTTATCTGCAAGTGGACCATCAAGGAGTAATCCTGTTCTCTGTTGACCTAATTTAAAATGGTAAATATTGCCAATATTGACATCTCCTACAAATATGTCATTTTCATATTGTTTACCTAACTTATTTGAGTTGAAAAACTTTAGAGCAGTAGGAGCAACTGGTTGTGTCCATACAAATTCAGGATCCCTATATTTTCCTTTTCCATCAAAGTTTACTAAATCGCGAGCTGGATCTGCTTTACTTTTAGTAAGGTCGTCTTTTGCTAAACCCATGATTTTAACCCATCCGCTATTAAATCCGGGTTCAACTATATTAATCTCATCACCAAAAGCCGGGCCATTTTCAGTGTCCCACAGATTTTTAGTTATAGGATCAAAATCCATACCAAAGCCATTTCTTATACCATATGCATAGTATTTGTTTAGAGGATCAGTATTTCCTAATGGGTTAGTTTGTACAGCTACACCATCTTGTGTAACTCTAAGTATACCACCAGTCCCATCTGGCGGTGGCCCATTAGGAGTATTTTCAGCCTGTGTCCTGTGAGCTCTAACGTCACCAATAATAAGATACACGTTTTGATCAGGACCAACTAAGACTTTACCAGCATCATGATTAGGTCCAGGTACAGCAGGCAAGTCTAAAAGCAGTTTGGGATTTACTAATTTATTATCCACTAACTCGTATCTATATAGCCTATTGCCTAACGGATCGTGACCTGGTACACAATAACTTAGCTTAGGACAATCATCCTCACCGTCTACTTTAGCTTCAGTGTAATACAAGAATACATATGTAGGTCCATTGGTATGCTTTGCAACAGCAATTCCTAACAAACCCCTTTCATTTGCATTGGCAACGTTAACATCAAGTAATGGTTCTGCTAACATCTTGCCATTTATAATCCGCTGTACTGTACCTATATCCTTCTCTAATACCAAAATATCATTTGGACCTAAAAAGGTCATACTTGTTGGCTTTTTAAGGCCTTTAAACACCACCTCTACCTTTAGGTTTGGATCATTAATGGTTGGTCCTGCAGAAGATGGAGCAGCTACGGCGTAGGCAGCATGAATAGAGTATCCAATTGGTACAATAGTCGCCGTCAATACCAAAATCACAGCTGGTATTAGCTTAAAGAATTGTATTAGCAATGCCATTTATAGAACTTAGCGAAATTAGAGACCATCTAAATATAATGCTTACTTATCATGGTTAGTTCATAACGTTATCATCTTTTTTATATCTGCCGTTTTGTCATCAAAGCGAAACTAGAAGTGATCGCATTGATTAAGATATCCTGTAATTACTAAAACATAAGAATTTTTAGTCACAAGCAGATTTATAGTTCTTTTATGAAGAGCAGATCTACATGCATATATATGAATTTGCATCAAGATCAGGTTTATCCGCCGAACTTATCCCTTTACAATCCATTTGAAATGATCCTTGTGTATTACTAAAGTTAAAAAAGGAACAACGATTAAAGGAAAATAAGAAATATATCAGCTGGTTAAGTCTCTCTCACATATTATATAGATCTTTTACTAGCCCTGATTTGCACCACATTTTATACAGAACTTGGAGTTTGATTTGAGTTTAGAACCACATTCAATACAGAATTTGGTTTCAGCTTTTAGAGTAGTATCACTACTAGTAGTAGAAGAGGAGGAGACCATTCCACTATACATATCTGTAACTGCACCACTGGGTTTGAACGTGTCATTAATATCAGGTATCAAATCAGAATCTTTTTTGACTCCGCGATCACCCTTATCTTCAATATAAAGCATCAGACGAGGAACATTATCCTTACCTGTAGGATCATCGACCTGTTCGCCTAACCATAGAGCAAATTTCTTCAGGGTCAACTCAGGAGTAGAAAAAGTAAGTGAATGGGTGGACATGTATTCATCAGTTGCAGCTCTACCATTGAATACTTTCATCAATAGTGAGAATATCAGTATGTGCTTTTAATTATTGCGAATTACCACATTTACTACAGAATTTTGCTTGTTTAGGAATTGGTGATCCGCATACAATGCAATTTTTAGTAGCTGTTGTAGTACTATTCTGTTTAGAACGTTTAGAAGATCTTTCCACTTCAATGTCTATTGGCTTGAATGTAGGTTCCTGTTGATATGGCTGTGAAGGTTTAGGCATAGTATATTCTCCTCCTCTTCCTGTTCCTCCTCCTGCTGCTGTACCCGCAGTTCCTCCACCACCACTGCCTATGAAGCTACCAATCCCAAAACCAGTTTGAGGGGTGGAAGAAGAAGAAGAAATTCCTCCAGTAGCATTTTTTATTGATGTGCCCTTGTCTATTGCAGATTTTATTTCTAAAATTACTCGAATAGCAAGAAAATTCAGTGCAGAAGTTGCAACCAGATAATCGCCAATATTGGCAAAGAATTCTTTTTCATTTACCTTTCCCTGCTTGTAAAGCTGGGTTGTATCAATAAATGACTCATATTGATCCTGAGTTTCATTAACTAACTTCTTCAATTTCTCGGTCAGCGCTCCGAGGGTATCTACCCCAAAAGACATTTATTAAAAATTTTGGATGGTGGGCTTTATAAAAGTTTGAACTATAACCAAGAGAAAAAGTCATAAAAAGAAGTTTCTTAATAAGCTAGGATCCTGGTATGATGCAGATTAATTGTAGGACAATGCAAAAAATTACGTTGTTTATCCCATATGTTATATGAGCTCATCTCATATTTAAAAAGGTATATAACAGGATATATATACTACGAGATTTAGTGCATCGTCTAAATACAAGTTGAGTTATTAGTATTAATGGAAAATTTTGGATAAAGTTTATTTGCAATATGAACTGAACATTTCTAGTTATTTATATTGGAACAAATTAAAGATAAGGATGCCAATCAAATCTCCTCTGCCAACTAAAGAGGGTAGCTGTACAAAAATAGTGTTTTTGGTTTGGGCTCCTTATAGTTCTAGGGCAGAAAACCTGTCTGAACGTCTAAATGCCCATCTTTATCTAATCAGTTATAAATTTAAGAATAAAATTTATTCGCCACTGAAATATTCTTTATTATTTGCAAGGACCATTCATATACTGAGAAAAGAAAAACCTAAAATAATAATTTGTCAAAATCCACCAATATTCTGCGCTCTGTCTGCAATTATCTATAATTACTTGTTTGATGCAGATAGCATTGTAGTAATTGACGCACATACAGGAGCTTTCGACAGACCTTGGTCATATTTAAAATCCTTAACCAAATCAATTATGAAAAGAGCATCGACGATCATAGTAACTAATACAAAATTACAAGATTTTGTTTTACAAAACTTCAAATTAAAAGCAATAGTACTTGATGACAAAATTCCAGAATTTAATAAATTGTCATATAATAACATTGAAAGAGAAAGTGGACAAGTGGCTGACAAAGGATTCAAAGTTGCTGTCATCTCGTCATTTGCATATGATGAACCAATGAATGAGATTCTTGATGCTGCAGCAGAATTGCCAACTGTACGATTTTATATAACTGGCGATGCCTCAAAGGCACATAAGAAATTTTTAAAGAATAAAATGTCAGATAATGTAGTTTTCACAGGATTTTTGAATCGTGATAATTATGTATCTTTGCTTCAACAAGTAGATGCAGTGATGGTTCTTACAAAAAGAGACAATACTATGTTATCAGGAACGTATGAAGCTCTTGCACTACAAAAACCATTAATAACATCTAACTGGACTCCGTTAAAGAAATATTTTTACAAGGGTACTATTCATGTGGATAACTCTCCAAAGGAGATTGAAGCAGCAGTTAAAAAGATACAGTACAAAACTTCAACATTGGCTAAGGAAATGTATCAACTTAAACTTGAAAGGACTAGAGAATGGGAAGAAAAATTTACAAATTTCAAACATCTTCTAGAAAATAGCAGTAATAAAATGCCAAGCAGTGACAATAAGTAAAACGCGTTTAAGAACTGATACTAGTGTTTTCTCCTTAAAAAGGGTATTTATAATCTAATATAGCAGTTTTCGTCTAAATGTCATTCATCAGTCATTTTCAGATATCCTGTAATCGCCTTAAATAACTCCAACTATTGTTTTGTTTGGAAAGTTCATCCTAGAACTAATCAATTTCCTTATCATTTGGATTCAACCTTCTACTACCTACTACTATATTATTATGTTATATTCTGTTTGCTATTAGGTAGTTGACATTGCTTTACGCTATGTAAATGAACCATAATGCATTATTGTACCCTGTGACTTCAGAGTACAAATAACTTATTAATATCGACGTGTGAAAGTCACGTCACCTTTATGATGGAGGGATAGTCTAGACTGGTTAGGATACCTGCCTTACACGCAGGTGGTCATGGGTTCAAATCCCATTCCCTCCATGCTAATCATGGATATCTATACTCATTCCTTATAAAGAAAAAACCAGAAATCATTATCAGCTTTTATTTTATCACCCGCATCTTCCAAATCTTTTTCTCATTCACATTTTTGTTGTTTACTTTATATTTTACTTTCGCCCTCTCTACTTCCACATATCACCATTTGACATTCTACACATTGTTGGTTGCAATATGAATATAATAAACGCATCAATTTTACCAGAAGTTGCTTAATGTTAGGTATATCTCATCTTAAAAGGACAATAGTATTAATCACATAACAAGCTATTGCGATCTGGAATATTATCGAATAACACTTCTAATCGTTATGGACCGCTATCTTGTTCATTTAAAAGCCACCTTACTATGCCTAAGGATCAGAGTAATCTAGTATTCTTCTTAGTTTCTGCTCAATATAGACTGACTGTTTTCGTTGTCCTGAATAGGGCTGAAAGTTATTGTATACATTTTTATCTTCAGCTTGTAAAGCAGCAATTAATTCCTTCTCATCATCTATCGTACTTATTAGAGCCTCTTTTCCATAGAAGGGGATTTGATTCCATAATGGATCTTTGCTGCCTATTACCACATTTTCTTTCACATGTTTTGTGCCATCATTATTATTATTAGTAATTCCTTTAGGCAAAATATCCGTCACTCTATTAAAGATTTATTATTATTTGCTATCTGTATAAATGTATTGGACAGTGAAAATTTTCGTCTTATATGATGTCTTCCTTTAACCAGAAACTACTACTTTTACTTATTTTTACTAAGCAGGTTCTGATTTCAACAGCTCTTTTACCTTGACGTCCAATTTCAGTATGTCATTTGTATAAGAGATTTTGGTAGATTTATCATCAAGCTTTGCATCTACAGGTATATTGGTATAATACTTCTTATCACCTTTTTCTGCATATATTGAGATATCCTTATCCGATACTTCCACCTTAATATCTTGTTTTGTAATGCCATGCATCTCAGCTGTTACTTTTAGAGTTTTTCCTTTTTCATCTAATGCAGCATTCACAATAGGTTCTTTTGTTTATGATTCCCTTATTCTAAATATAGTTCCTTGACCTTCAGTGACAGAAAGAATATAGAGATAACCATCAGGTCCAACCTGTATGTCGGTAATTCCACCAAAACCTGTGCCAAAGACTGCAGATTTGCATTCATTTGTACTGTCTGCCACTTTATCAGTAAGTGGACCATTAAGAAGTAATTTCATTCTATCTTTATCTAAGACAAAATAGTAAAGGTTTCCATTATCATAATCACCTACAAATAAGCCATTCTCATACTGCTTACCCAATTTATCAGAATCAAGGAACTTTAGTGCAGTAGGCCCAACAGCTTTCTTCCATACAAATTCAGGAGAACTGTATTTTCCTTTTCCTCCAAAATCTACTAATTCATTAGAATTTTCTACAATTTCTTTACTTGGACCTATCTCTGTGTTCCATATACCCTGTACTTTATTCCATCCACTATTAAACCCAGGTTCAACAAGATTAATTTCATCACCAAAATGATTACCATTTTCTGTATCCCATAGCTTACCTGTTACAGGATCAAAATCCATACCAAAGCTATTTCTTATACCATATGCATAGTATTTGTTTAGAGGATCTGTGTTTCCAAATATACTCTTTATCGCTTTACCCTCTTGGGTAATTCTAAGTATACCGCTTCTTCCGTCAGGTTCCATTCCTTTTACAATATTTTGGGTTATGGTTCTATAGCCTTGGCTCTCATGATCCTCAACATCACCAATGATAAGGTATACATTATTATCAGGTCCAATTACGATCTTACCACCGTTATGATCAGTTCCAGGTGTAGCAGGTAAGTCTAGGAGAAGTTTGGGATTTACTAATTTGTCATTTATTAACTCATATCTATAAAGACGATTGCCTAACGGTTCCTTACCTTTATTAATATCCTCACTGTCTTTTGTTTTAACTTCGGTGTAGTATAAGAAAACATAAGGCGGTTTTCCATTCTCGTGTTTTGCTACAGCAATTCCTAGCATGCCTCTTGTGTTTGCAGTTGCAACATTAACATCAAGTAACGGTTCTGGTAACATTACACCATTTACTATTCTCTTTACAGTACCTTCATTCTTTTCTAAAACTAGTATATCATTTGGTCCTAAAAATGCCATAGAGGTAGGAAACTCAATGCCTTTAAAGACAGTCTCTACTGCAAGTCCAGCGCCATTATTGGTAATAGTTGGTCCTTTCCCGCCACTTTTTGACTGTATATAGGTGTTATTAATATGTACATCTCCGGTTTCCTTGGCATGTACATCTCCGGTTTCCTTGGCATGTACGTCCCGATACTTATTCGCAAGATCAGTGATCTTGGCTACCAAATCCTCTCCAGTTCCATTCTCCAATATGTTTATATTTTCGGGATGCTGTTGTTTGGGGTCAAGTTCGGCCCTTGCCTGATTAGGATGATGATAATAATATCCTATAGATATCAGATTCAAAACTAGAATTGTAAGAAGAGTTGACCTAGAGAGTACTGACGTTAATAAAGTAAACATCCGCAATAGTTCTTGATGTTTTAGTTATATGCATTCTGGATATCTGTGCAATGCATATTTTAGATGTGGATAGATGATAATAATAATAATATCATATCAATCAGTTAATAGAACTGGTTGAAACTTCTTGTGATACTATAAATTCAGGTTCAAGAATTATAATATATTAAACAATCACATACTAAACAACTTGATCTATTCAAAACACTACAATATCTTTATCATAATATTACCACACTGCCATTACTAGGATGTAGCGAGACAAAAATTGGATCTGACTAAAAAATATTGAAATGATCAGCAAATTTTTCTCAACGGTTATGTAATAGGCGCATTGCTGCCTACATTTCTCGCATTTCATTAAAATAAACATTATAAAGAAAATTGGGAGGAGATGTCAAACTCAAAGATAACTGAACCTGAAATATATAAATGAATAAAGAGAAACTCAATCTATCTTAGACAATTTGGATAACTATCGAATATGAAGTGGTGTAGTTACGGAAAATGAAGTATGAAGAAGTAACAATAATTGAGAATAGTTTGTACAGTTACAATCTGCGTATTATTTATCTATCTCGAAACAGAGTGAATTACCTTTACATGTTTTGAAAGTAATTCTTTGTCTTTGTATTCTGTCTGACAATGGGGACAGGCAAGCATCGATCTTTTATTCGCGATATGTGTTGATGCCATTGGATCCAGTATACACAGTGGCGAATCAATCTTAAATGCATTAGCGGTTTCAATTAATGCCTTCTCCATTCTTATGATAGTATCTTCTCTATCTACCATGCCATAAATTTTAGAGTCAAAACTTACAACAACCTGTCTGATATCATGCTTTTCCATTACCGAAAAGGCGTCAGCAATAGACATATTTGGCGGTATCGAAATTATCGGTGAAGACATTATTTCTTCTAACACTACCTTTACAGGAGATTTATGTAAAGAGACAACTCTATAAAGAATATCGGTCTTTGATACCACGCCTATGATCTCTTTTTTTCTACTAGAAATAAGAACGGAACGAACAGATCGTTCCTTCATTGTGGTAATCGCATCCGCAGCAGTTTGGAAATGGTCCAATATTGGGACGTTCGGATACAAAATGGATGAAACTGGCATAGAGAGTAAAGATCTAGTGCTAGGGTCACTGGCGTTTATCATTACAGTATAATATCTGATTAATTATTTAAGTATATAATAAACAGAATAGGTTAAAAATATAAGATCTATTGAAAAATAGCTTTACTGGTCTAGATTGTTGATTGCGATGTTAGATTATTGTATTTTCTTCATAAATACCTAATTCGAAAAGTAGTTGAAAAAACTGGACAATATTATAAGACTAATGGGATAGCCTTTTATATTAGATAAATATGTTTTTTCAATACCGTATACCTTATATGCGTGTAGTTTGTAAAAACAAACGATCAAAAGATTTACGGCGGATTTGTAAGTAAAAATTTACTTTCCACACGTTCTCCGTGGCTTTTGTATAATATTTACAAAGTGAAAAGATAAGTGACTACGACATTTCAACAGTTAGGACTGAGTGCTGAAATAATTAGAGCTCTCAACGAAAACGAGTTTGAGGTACCATTTCCTATTCAAGAGGCAGCTATTCCATTTGTTCTAAAGGGTATAGATGTCATAGGTCAGGCACATACAGGAACTGGTAAGACAGCAGCATTTTCGTTACCCATACTAACAAAGGTAAAACGTAACGGCCCTATACAGGCGTTAATACTTGTGCCAACAAGAGAGCTGGCAGTGCAGGTAACAACTGAAATCAATAAGTTTGCAAAATACATAGGAATCCGAACTGTATCTATCTATGGAGGTCAGAGTATTGGCATTCAGCATGATCAACTGAGAAGAGGAATGCAGATAGTGGTTGCAACTCCTGGTAGATTAATTGACCATTTAAAACACGGTTCAATCGATCTTGACCACGTAAAATTTGTTGTTCTTGACGAAGCGGATAGGATGCTTGATATGGGCTTTATTGACGATATAAAGTTTATACTATTCTATGTAAATGAAGACAGACAGACGTGCTTATTTTCTGCAACCATGCCGCCAGAGATTTTGAGGCTGGCAAATGAATACATGAAAGGAATTCAGGAAATCAGACTCAATAAGGAAGAGCTGGGTCTTGAAACTATAGACCAGTCATATTTGGTTGTACATGAGAAGGAAAAGTTTAAGCATTTATGTAATTTTATCAAAAACAGAGACAAAAAGCAGACAATTATTTTTGCCGCCACCAAACAAAGAACACAGACACTTGCTGGTGAATTGAAACAGGAAGGATTCAGAGCAATCACAATTCATGGCGATCTTTCACAGAAGCAAAGAGACAATGCAATGTACAGATTCAAAAAAGGAGCTGAAGATATACTTGTGGCTACTGACATAGCAGCAAGGGGAATAGATGTTCCAGCAGTAGGTCATATAATCAACTATGACATTCCTGAAGATCCACTCATTTACTTCCATAGAATTGGAAGAACCGCCAGGGCTGGAGCCACTGGCAAAGCCATTTCTTTGGTCTCAAGGGATAGGCTAAGAGCTTTTGAAAGGATTCTGAGACAGACAGGGCAGCCTATCAGTCAACTCAATGAGAAAATGGGAATTGAAGTGCCTGTGGTTGACCCTATAGTTGATCAGCGATTGTATACCCAATATAAACAAAGACGCAATTATAGTGATAATAACTACTCACGCTACAGGGATGGATACGTCAGAGATAGGCATGATTATAGATACAAAGGTAGTAGTTACAGACGATATAGTAGATGGGGAAGACGTTACAACTATAGTCAAAGGCAGGGCGGTAATATACGAAACCGCTACTACCGCTAATTAGTATATAGAGTAAATTTTTTCTAGAATGTTTTAGCTTATCAACTGTGCTTTTAGAGTCAAGTTTTTTTAGCTCGCTCAATTAAATCATAGCTGCATCTATACACGCATACAGGATATGGAGGATCGAACAGCAGTTTATGCCCATTGTTGGCCTTATAGCATTATTTTTTAGTATTATGGCTATTAGGTTAATGATGGCCATAGAAAACGCCCAGATAGTTATTGTTGGAGGGCTGGAACAGATATCTGCAGATAGGGCAATTGCCTTAGCTATTGGAGTACATAAGCTTGCTTTGATGAAAATAAGTATCATCCTCTTCTCTAAAGTCAGTATGATCATATTTTCATTCCAAGGATTGTATCCCGAAATGATCCTTCAACGTGCAGCAACAATTGCAATGGATACAACTATTACATCAAACAAATGGACTATAGTATCTAAGTATAATACTACTAAAAAGGAGAAAAGAAGAGAAAATGAGACAAGAGAAAGAATGACTATGATGGTTTCATGTATAGGAAAATTACTTGATCTTTCATGATTACAAATAAGGCAGACTTAATATTCATCGATTAATTAGTGTTATTAATAATGAGTGTTTTTTGTAAAAACTCAGTCGATGCAGAATATAACCACCAAAAATTTCTCGTTTTGAACATCATGAAAATCTCTCTAGTATGAACTATTGCAGAGAGAAATATAAGACCGAACTTAGCTAAAGACATTGTTCTTACCAGCTCTTCATTATCGATAGGCTTTTGATGAATGAGTTGGTAGTAACATTTCATATAAAACAAAAGGCTCTATGTCAATATTGTTTTGTTTATATCTCTATTATCATAGAGTTTTATCTACTTCTGTTAAATTCTTACCATAGTACTAAAAAGTTAATTTCTCAGTTACTAACTTTTTATTTAGTTTTCTGATTAATATAATCGGATTGCTTAAAAAATATCATGACGATAACAAACTGAAGTTAATTAACACAATTAGAAATAAATGAATGTATAGATTGGATATTACATATAGTGAGGTTTAAAAAAGATTTCAATTATGAATACGCCTTCTTAGAAGATTGGGAGTTTCTTATCTTTCGTGTTAAAGATTATTATTTTATGGATGTTAATTCACTTAACAAAATAGAGAGGATTACTGGGATGATTATTGTACAAATAAAATCGTGTGATGGAATTGCAGAATTATGGTTTGGCAGAAGAATGGAAGCAGCACAGAAAAACAAAAACCTTAAGAACAGAATTACTTGAACAAGTATCTAATCATATTCAAACTGAGAATAGAACAGATTTATATATAGCGGTAAACCGTTAAAGAAATATATAGTTTGGCTTTTGTTTTTGCTCAATTGTCTATCTAAAAAGAAAAAATTGTTTTTGTCTTATTGTAAATGCTACATATTTTGCGTTAGTTACATAGAAACTCAAATGAGGTGGTAAATAATTACTATCTATATGTATGGAAAGAAATTAATTTCATCAATATTGCTATTGCTATTTTTATTTATGATTATTAATTATAATACTACTGTAGTTCTAGCCTTAACAGAGATACCTAAAACAAATATTGACAACCAGATACAACCTTACTTTGTAAAAGAATTTGAAAACCATAAATTAATAAAGGTACTGGTAGATGATGCTATCCAGTCATTATATAATAGTGATACAAAAGGAGCACTTGTACATTTGAATTTGGTTAAAGAGCAACTAACTGCAGTACATAGCAAGAATTCAACAATCTATGAATTGGCAAATGTACTGGTAGATGATGCTATCCAATTCATGCAAAAACATGATACAAAAGGAGCACTTGTACATTTGAATTTGGTTAAAGAGCAGCTAGTTATGCCTGATGACAACATAACATACAGCAATCAGACCGGAGGATCACAAACGATAACCTTGGGCAATATGTTTACGTGTAATGTCTTAAGTAGCAATACTACGTCCAAAATAATAGGAAATTTAATAACTAACTTTGAGAATGTAACATTGCGAGGACAATTTGAAGTGATTCCATATTCACAAGATGAGTATGAGTCTATAGCCCAGGTATACAAAAACAATGGTATTGAGGTGAATACACATATTAGTTATGGTAAATTTGCCATCAAAATACCACAAGAAAGAATCAATGAAGTACTTTGTTCACTTCAAAATGACGCAAAAATTAAATCTGTCAGACCTTTGAACTTCTCTGTTTTCTAGTCAACTGACATCGGTCCATCCTAATAATGAAAATTATAATAACGCTCAAGTAGATCGAAAGTAAAATCTCTCAGATTTGGATGCGGCTACTTCGAACCCAGTAATCAGAGAGGAGAAAGGCAACTGGAAATCATAAGGTTTTAGTAAATAGTATAGAATTTGGTGTAGCGCGATCGCAAAACAATCATAAGTTCAGATATATATATATTTTCGAAATAATAATAAACTACTAGATCCGCCTTATTATTCTCATCAATCTACTAGAAATAATTGTCGAACCTAATGCTGCTATTGCCATTAAAGCTAATACATTTACTGGGAATTCGGGTGTTACCTGTATTGGTATATTAACACTTTCTGTTGGGGAATTATTTATCTTATCAATATTTAGAATATATGAGCCCTGATCGCCAAATATGTATTTTTGTTGTGTAGCAGTCTGAGCTGTTCTGTATGTTTCAGCTAATTTCTTATCTCCTGTGAGCAATACTATGTCATATGTTACACCTTTAATTTCTTTTCCAGATTTAGAGTCTAAGAATTTGATGTCAAAGGTATTTTCTTTACTTATATCA
>DASQWW010000002.1:0-3153 GCA_035640055.1 Nitrososphaeraceae archaeon
AAGAGGTACACGATTGATGAGATCATTGTATGCGTCGGGCATATGAAAGAACTTATTATGGATCATATTGGAGACGGCAAAAAGTTCGGCGTAAAAGTTGACTATGCTATAGAAGAAGAACCTCTTGGAACTGGGGGAGCCTTGAAAAATGCTCAAAGCATATTAGTAACTGGGATCAAGGAGAGCGCATTTTTTATGATAAATGGAGACATATTAACAGATTTGGATCCGAATAGATTGGGTCCTAGTAATCTATCTTGTGTTTCTGTAGTACCTCTTAGAAGCCAATATGGACTTGTTGAGATAGATGACGATTTGATCATCTCACGTTTTATTGAAAAACCTAAGATAAAAGATAAGTGGATTAATGCTGGTGTATATCGTTTTACAAAAGATATATTCAATTATTTGCCTGAGAAAGGTAATATTGAGGTTACAGCTCTGCCATCACTAGCAAAGGAAAGGAAATTGAAGGCGACAAAATTCGAGAACTCTTTCTGGCGATCTATTGACTCTCATAAAGACATTGAGGAGGCATCAGAGGAGCTTGTGATAGAGAGGATAATATAATGAAAGTTAAAAAAATAGCTTATAATCCAGGAAGTTTACTTTCAACTGAAGAGGTACTAAAATTTTCGAAGCTAGCTGATATCAAAAAAAATGTTGATTCACTTTGGGTACCAGAATCATGGGGAAGAGAAGCCTTCGCTTCGCTGGGCGCTGTCTCACAAATCACTCAGAAAGCTCGGCTAGGAACATCAGTTATTAGTATTTATGCTCGAACGCCAGCAACAGTTGCTATGGGTGCAACGACCCTAGATATGCTCTCAAACAACAGAACAATTATAGGACTTGGAACCAGCACTGAGACAATAGTTGAGAACTGGCACGGGCTAAAATTTGAAAAACCCATAGGAAGGATGAGAGAATATATTGAATGTCTAAGAGCTATGATAAAAGGCGAAAAAGTAAATTACAATGGTAACATCTTCAAAATTAAAGGTTTCAAAATCCTACACAAGCCCCAACGATCAAAAATTCCGATTTTTGTTGCAGCAGTAAATAAAAATATGATATCATTAGCCTCGGATATAGCTGATGGTGTTTTACTTTTCCTTCGTCCTATAGAAGAATTAAAAAAAACGGTTTCACGTATAAAATCAAATACTTACAATAATGATAGAAATTTTGAAATTGCTGCGGTCTTTATCTGTTCAGTATCAAATAATAATCCTGAGAAAGCTCGTACACGTGTAGCTAAAACACTTGCTTTTTATACAGCGGTAGGAAAATATTATAACAGGTTTTTGTCAGAAAATGGTTATAAAAAAGAGGTTGAAGAAATTACTAAAGAATACGGGATCAATGGGATAGACTCGGCTGCTAAACTCGTGCCTGAAAAGATGCTAAATTCTCTTACTATCTATGGTACCAGTGAGCAGTGTATTAAAGCATTAAGTCGCTTTATCTCTACCGGAATTACCATGCCAATTATTCAGGTTAATCCCCTGATCAACCACAAAAACTCCATCAAAGAATTATTATCGACCTTTTGAAATGACCAAGGTCGGCATCGTATCATCTCAAACTGCAAAATTTAGAAAAAGTTCTAATTCATCGATATTTGACTTGGCTTGTGAACCATGTATCCATATTTTAAAAAATAATAACTTATCAAAGCGAGATGTAGAGGCAATTGTGTTTTCCTCATGCTCAAACGAACAGTATAGTTCGACTATTATATCTGAAATGCTCGGATTGAAACCTAGGATTTCGAATAGGATAGATAATCTTTGTAATTCTGGAACAAATGCTATAATTTCGGCTTTCTCATATATAGTATCCGGGCTTTGTGATTCGGTTTTGGTCGTAGGTGCTGAAAAGGCCAATACGATGGGAAGCAAACTTTTGTGGGATGTAACACGTGGGTCCTTTAACTCTCCGATTCATTGGGCTGCTATATTTGCTAATGCTCACATGAGGAGATACGGGACAACAGAGGAACAAATGGCGATGGTAGCTGTCAAAAATCATACGAATGCGAAGAAAAATCCCAAAGCACTCTTCAGAAAAAAAAATATAACAGTCAGCGACGTAATGAAATCTCGCAAAATTATAGATCCCCTAAAGTTATTAGATTGTTCGTATCTCTGTGATGGAGCTTCCGCTTTATTATTAATGTCAGAAGAAAGGGCTAAAAAATTCACTGACAGTCCTATATGGATAAAAGGCTTCGGACAACAAACCAGTGCAGCGAGTTTCAGTCGAGTAATAGACCAACCGTCAATGGACGCTGCAAAATTAGCTGCTAGAGATGCTTTTAATATGTCTAAAATTAATTCCTTAAGTATAGACGTGGCAGAAGTACATGATGCCTTTACAATTCTTGAAATATTAGCATACGAAGACCTTGGCTTTATAGAAGAGGGAAAAGGTGGAAATTTTGTCAATCAAGATAGGATCGCGATTAATACAAGAGGTGGAATACTCGGATGTGGTCATTCTGTGGGTGCGACGGGAATAGCTCAAACAACAGAGATAGTATCACAACTCTCCCAAAAGGCTGGCGCAAGACAAGTAAAAGGATGTAAAACAGGGCTGGTTCATAATTTAGCGGCAGCAGGAACATCAGCCACAGTGATTATCTTAGGTGTTGATTGAACTGCAGGAATTTTTTGATTATCTGAGAAAAGGTGAATTTTGGATTCCAACTTGTATCTCATGCAAGAAAAAGGTATGGCCGCCATATAGACATTGCTCTGTGTGTCTATCAAAGACAAAATTAAGAAAAATCAAAGGAAAAGGAACGCTCGTAGAATGGACTACTTCACATTTAAAGAGTATCCAAAATAAGTTTGGTATTGTGGATATGTCGGGCATTAAAGTCCTTGGATCTATTTCCGGTGAGCCAATAACGAGAGGAATGCGTGTCAGAATGACCAAATGCGGAATTTCAGATAATGGAATTCCGTATTATCACTTTGAGCCCGACTGAATACTAGTAATAAACTTATAACTTATGTTAACTTATACGAATATTAATTCAGATTCGATCAGTGTATAGGATTAAATCACATATGAGCTATGACAAGTTTGTTGATGATAGGCTTCTTACAAGCAGAGATGCACTGAATAAGATTCAGATAAAAATGA
>DASQWW010000003.1:0-10534 GCA_035640055.1 Nitrososphaeraceae archaeon
ATCTTGAATATTTACAAAAGGCACCTATTTCACAAAATCCCGATCAAACACCAGAATTTCAGGAGTATTATTATCTATATCGATTGAGGTTGAAGCAAGAGCAACAGCAATAACATGAAGAAGAGGAAACAGGAAAAATAATTGGACAAGAACAGATATCTACAACAAATAGAGTTTTTTGAAAGATTGTGAAAATTAGAGAAGATTCTAACCAGGGATAGTAGAGTTATAGTGAAATAGACCTATTGAGTGAGAAAGTTAATCAAAAAGGATGTTATATAAGAAGAAAAAGCAAATCTATTTTCTTCTTTGCTCATACATTGGTAATGCTTCCATCTGTCAGAGATATTAGTAGATAAGTTCTTATTAACATGAATTTAATTGAAATTATCTTATTTCTATCAAAATAAATTAGGTTTTCCAGCTACATTTTTATAATATTTATTTTGTTTCGAATCATAATGAAAACAAAGTAACGTTAGCAATGATTGCTGTTACTGCAGCATCAGTGCTTGCAATAGCTCCATCATTGACAACGAGTGCCTCCGCTAGGATAACACAAGAGACATTTGATACGAGTTGTACTAACAATGGTGGACATGACCCAGGTGGTCAACAACCAAGCTGTCAGAATACGAATGGATTCAGCTTCTACATATGATTAAGAAGTAAGCCATAAATGAAGAAAGCAATATTGCAATTGATCATCAATCATCTGAGCTGAAGCTGAATACGGAAAACCATTTATTTTGATTTATTCAATGGAGACAGGAATGCAAGAAAAAAAAGAGCTGCATTATAATTAGTAAGAAGCCAGACAGATGCCTTAAGCTTTAGCGTAAAAACCAGATCTTCTCTCATATATTTGTCCATTTTGCATTGCCTTTTTAAGAAAAGTTCTTGCCTCATCCTCTGTAAAATTACCTAATTTTACAAGTTCATTAATAAAATTCTTTTCTTCGACATCATTTCTATCTTGTCCTGACAGTGCATTGAAAACTTCCATGAACATCTTCAATTTCGAAACCTCACTGTGGGGTTTGCCATGAAGAACACCAAGGTCCACTTTTCCTGTATTGACATCTATGCCGGCAGTTTCTAACATCCTCTGTATTAAGTAGATTGCCCGTTCTGCATCTTCTGCCTCTACTCTGTCTTTTAATAGTAGTCTAGATCGCGCTGTGGATAACCTTATTAGTCCTTCAAGCTGCCTTGGAGTGACTGTGATCATACTCTCAGAATCAACGTTCCTCATTTTCATATAGTAATTTCTAATAATATCAATTGCTTCGGTGGTTAGGGTTGGTTCAATTTGTTTTGAAAATGCAAGATATTTGCTAAAGAGATTGATATCTATAGAAGCCTTTGCTGCATGTTCTGCATCTCGATGAATTTCTAAAATGTGACTTGCTATACGACTATCTTTCTCTTTTTCTGGCGTATCTCTGATTACATAGACGAGATCAAATCTAGTCAAAAGTGGAACTGGCAGATTTACATTCTCTGTAATATTCTTAAATGGGTCGTATTTGCCATACATCGGGTTTGCTGCTGATAAAATGGAAGCCCTAGCATTCAGTGTAGCAACAATACCTCCTTTTGCAACAGAACAGGTCTGTTGTTCCATTACCTCATGTAATGCTGAGCGATCTTCTGCTTTTATTTTGTCGAACTCATCAATGCATACTAATCCTTGATCGCCCAATACTACAGCCCCAGCCTCTAGCATCATGATTCCAGACTTGTCCCGAATTACCGCTGCAGTTAAACCGGCTGCCGTTGAACCCCTCCCAGAAGTATAAAGGCCCCTTGGAGCAATTTTAGCAGTAAACTTTAACATTTCTGATTTTGCAGTACCAGGGTCACCGACTAAAAGTATATTGATATCTCCTCTTCTGGTTGATCCATCTTCTAGTTTTTTTGTTACAGAACCTACAATCAATAGTAGAATTGCTTCTTTGATTACTTCATGACCATATATATGTGGAGCAAAAGAAGAGATTAGCTTGTCGTATGCATCTGGTTTACTTGATATAGCCAAGATCTGTTTTTCATCTTCAGTGCTGATTGCTATTCTTTCGACTGTTCGAGTATCTTTGTTACCAGCACGTCCACCAAGATATTCAATATTATTTCCTTCCATTCGTAATCTAAAAAGACTGGTTTTAAGTTGAGGGGAAAGCTGTTCCTGTTCTATTCGCACAATACCGGTTAACATGATTCTATCACCAGGACGACATTGATCTACCAGATCTCCCATTACAGTGACTTCTACATAGTGTGGAAGCTGACCTGCTGGCAAGTCTTCTGGCAGTTCTTGCAGCCTAACCATTTGAAAGTCAATGAAAATGCTGTTTTCTGGATCCATCTCTAGTTCTTTTTCAGAACACTTTATGCATTTCATAGGCTTTTTCAGTACTAGTCCCTTTAGTTGAGCTTCATTAATGGTATCGCAGTTAAGACAACGATAACCAATTTTCTTGGCAAGTGGTTTTACTTCAGATGATCTGACAACCATACCTGAAACTCCAATCAATTTGTCAATTACCTCAGCATTAATATCACGCAAACCCTTTTGTACAGTATAATTTCCAATTCTAACTTTGATCTTGTCACGTATTTCTTCTGCATAATCAGAATGAATTTCCTTTAAAATTGAAAG
Source organism: Nitrososphaeraceae archaeon (assembly GCA_035640055.1). Taxonomy (GTDB): domain Archaea; phylum Thermoproteota; class Nitrososphaeria; order Nitrososphaerales; family Nitrososphaeraceae; genus DASQWW01. The sequence goes on from DASQWW010000003.1 coordinate 2,663, forward strand.
TACTGCTTCATTAAATGCTTCAAACATTTCATCAGGGTTATGTGTGATCTGCTTGGCAAGCTCAGGATTGAAGGTATCAAAATCAATATAATCCACTACAAGTGAAACAGAATTAGACGCCATCATGTGATTAATTCTCTCAAAATATTTGTAATTTCCTTCTCTATTCTTAAAGGCTCGTAAGAATTTTTCCAAATCATTTGCCAATGCTGCTCCTGTCTGTTGCTGTCGTTGTTCCTGTTCAGCCAAATTTCTTCAACACCTTTTTTTTGAATTCTGATGAAGAATTGTGAATTAGAAGATATAGCTCTTTCTCCTCAGCTGATAGTTTTCCTTCTATTTCAGGTAAAAGAGGAGAAGAGGCAGCCAATTTTACAATCTTTTCAAGACGGGAGGCTACAAACGAATTTAGCGAAATTATGAGGCTCTCCCTTTCCCTTTCTCTCAATCCTTCAAGGTAATCATTTACCCTAATATAGAAATCGAGATCAATGCCAGATAGATCATGAGGTCTTGCTATTCTTTCACGATTCAAGGCCCTTGAAAGATAAGCAGAAATTTCATTGTCTTGAATTTCAATGACATCTTGTCCAATCAAAATTTTTGCCACCCATCGGGGAATTGAGGATATGTCGCCTTCTTTTGCATCAATTATGAGGTTTCCTACTACTATCTTTATATCTCGCTTATAGGTTACTCGAATATCTTCTATTAGATATCCTATGCGGTAAGCATTCTGAATACTCTCTATATTATTACTATTGTAATATGAATAAGATGATGCAACTGCATTCATTGTAGATATATGAATTAATAATTCATCAATTAGTTATATCTTTTGCCAAGATAGCTTTTGTTAATCTATAAGCTAAATGGAAGAAAAAATTTTTTAGTTAAGTTATTAACATGCTGTACTATTACAACATTGAGGTATTCAGATGTAGTATGTCAACGATAACAAACAAGGATCTCTCAAATTTAATGTGGGTCGAGAAATATCGACCAGTAAAATTAGGACAAGTTATCAATCAAAAGGAAATTGTCAGTGGATTAAGCAATCTTATCAAGAATCCTAACGAGATTCCCCATTTGCTATTTGCCGGTTCTGCTGGAATAGGCAAAACCACTACTGCTCTATGCATTGCAAGAGAATTACTAGGTGAAGATTGGCGAAGAGATACTCTTGAACTAAATGCGTCTGACGAAAGAGGAATTAAGATGGTTCGCGAAAGGGTCAAAGAATTTGCCTCTGTAATGAAACTTGCTACTGGTGATAAGAAGTATGACAAACCCTTCAGAATAATTATCCTAGATGAAGCAGATGAAATGACACCTGAAGCTCAAACAGCACTAAGAAGGATTATTGAGGATAGCTCAAAAACGACACGCTTCATAATTATCTGCAATTATCTGTCACAGATAATTGAACCAATTCAGAGTAGATGTGTGGTATTTCGCTTTATGAGATTGGCGAAGGAGGATATTATAAGCCACTTGAAAATGATTTGTGAAAAGGAAGGAGTAAAATATGAAGAAAAAGCCCTATCACAAATTTATGATGCCACAGCTGGTGATCTGCGCCACTCCATTAACGTCCTTCAGGCGGCAGCGGGAATGGGTTCTGTTTCATTTTCAAATGTAATTGCATCGATAGGACTTTCAGGCAAAGCTAAAGTTTCAGAAGCTATCAAACTGGCTCTTGCAGGAAAGTTTAATGATGCCAGAGTTAAATTACTCGAGCTCATACATGTATACGGGATGTCTGAAGGTGATTTTCTCAAATACGCTAATCAGGAGGCATACGATATGAAATTAGATCGTCCAGATGAATTTGCAGCGCTAATGGCAGAGTATGATTATCGTCTGGCTGCAGGTGCACATCCAGAAATACAACTAGTTGCCTTATTAGCACAATTGGGAAAGCTAGGATCCCACAAGAGCAAATAGCTCCTTCTCCATCTCACATCATCATTATCCTCATCATCATTTTTATTCTTATTTTCATTTTCATTTATGATACTATAACTTAACTTTAAATAGAGTCCAGACATTCACGCTCTGTTAGTAGTCGGATGTCTCTTAGTGAAAGGGATTATGATATTATTGTAGCTGGAGGAGGTCTTGCAGGAATGATTGTAGCATCCTCTGCAGCATATTATTCAAAACAATCATTACGTATTCTTGTCATAGATAGAAATCCTTTACATATTGTGGGCAAAAAAACTGTTACAGGTTGGATATGTGGTGATGCAGTAGGAAAGAATACTGTGGATTATATGGCAAACCGAATTGGTATCAGATGGGAATATCCAGAAATTGAACATTGCGTAAATGGAGTAGTTGCATACTCGCCAGATCATGAAACTGCAATATCCTTTGATGGAGAAGGTTACGTTCTCAACAGAATGATGCTGCCACAAAAACAGATGAAAGAAGTAATAAAAGTCGGAGTTGAAATAAGGGATCGAGTTGCCTTACGTTCATTACTTACAGAAAACAATACTGTGATTGGTGTAGAAGGCAGTGATCTGGCTACTACTACTACTACTACTACTACTACTAATAACAACAAATCTCTATTCAAAAAGACTGCCAAACTAGTTGTCGATTGTACTGGTGTTACCTCTGTTCTAAGAACCAATCTTCCAATAAAGTCGTTTATTCAAAGGAAAATTGATAGAGATGATCTTGAAGCCACTGGTAGATACATTTACAATTTTGAAATTGCAAAGGAAGATAAAACATACTTTGATCCAGACTACTGCATTATCCATTTAGATCAAAAACTAGCACCAGGAGGATATGCTTGGGTATTTCCAAAGGGTAAAAATAAAGCCAATATTGGTCTCGGTGTACAGCAAAAAGCATTTGAGGCGCGTAACAAGGAAATCGGTGTCCGTAAAGATCTAAAAACACTAATTGACGAATATGTAAACTTCAATTCTGTGATCGCTAATCCAAAAATTGCTGATGGAGAGATAGACGAAGGCAACGGCTGGGGTACGTGGCAAGTTTCAGTAAGGAGACAGAACGATTGTATGGTTGCAAATGGTTACATGCTTGTTGGAGATTCCGCATGGATGCCAAAACCACTTGATGCTGGTGGAATCGGGCCAGCAATTATTGCAGCTACCATTGCTGGAAAACATGCCGTAGAAGCAATTCAGACAGAGGATATCACAGAGAATGGATTGTGGAGGTACAATATTGATTATATTAATGACTATGGTTACAAGACAGCAGGATTAGAAGTATTTCGTCGAATGTTACAAGGATTGACAAATGAACAAATCAACTATGGTATGAAACATTTTCTGTCAAAAATGGATATTGACAAAATTACAGGCGGCGAACATCCTGAATTTAACACGTTAGATAAATTAGGTATGATGATAAGAGGAGCATTGAATAAAAAGTTAGCAGAGGACCTAAGGTATACTGCTAATATGAATAAAAAACTGGTTGAACACTATTATAATTATCCACACAAGCCAGAAGGATTTCCACAATGGCAAAAGACATTAGAGAACTATTTGTCAGAAGCATTTGCAAAGTTCAAATAATAATACTAATTCAAACTGTGAAGACTAAAAAATATGAATTAATATTAGATAGAAAAATAGAAAAAGATGGTGATAATATATTAAATTGGTACGTTTTTCCAATCAGATTGATTTACTGTTCCGAAAATGAGTATGCCTAGGTAAATAATAATAATAATTTGTAAATAATTAATTAAATAATTAATTTAAAACGAAAAATACGTATCAAAAAATTATCAATAATAACCTTACTGTAGTTTTCGTTCCAGACTATCTATTGCTTTTATCATTATTGATCTTCTTGTTTCTTCTGTAACAACTGCCCGGATATCCTCTATTAGCATTTTTGCAACATCCAATTTTCTTCTTATTCCTGATACTAGATTGTCATAAACTGCAAATGGATATACTGCACCATAAATGTCCTGCATAGTTGCAAATAATCTTGCTGCGTCCTCTGCTCTTCCTAGTCTCATTCGGTCATATACCATCCGCTTTATTTCTCCTATGCAATCTAATAACCCTGTAATATATGAAGAACCTGATACATTCAGCTCATTTACATCTGGCAATGGCGAATCCTGTACCACTGACTTTAGTGCATATGCCTCTACAAGTTCCTGTTCTGCCACTATAATATATCTATTTAGATCAGTCTTAGCATACTGTCTAGATTCATCCAGCATAATTTTTGCTTGATTCATTTTATTTTGTGCTTCTTCTATTTCATTGCGGTGCAAGGCAATAATTGATTTACTACAAAACATGACTACATCACGTGAACCTTTTATCAGTATTTCACGACGCTCCTCAACATTTTTCAGATCTTCGTTAATTTGATCAAGGGATTTTTGAATATTGCTAGGCAACATAGATATAACTTATTCAGCTTTGAATAAAGACTTTGTCATAGGTAGAAAATTCCTTCTTCTTTTAGAAGAACCAAAAAGTATTAGAATTTTGATCTTCTACTTGTTAGTAAAAAACCAAAAATGAAAAGATACATATATCGTAGACATATCTGATGTTATTATTATTATTATCTCCTCTTTCTTGTAATACATATATGCTGGGTGAAATTGGCGTGGCTAAGAAGAAGAGAGAAAAAGAGCTGACCAAACATTAAACCATTTATTAACCACTCTATATATAATAACCCACGTATATTGATTGATACTATTCATTTCTTATGCAGTAATAAAGGGAATAAGTGAAATTACATGCAAAAAAATAGTCAGTCACCTACTGAGTTTAGCAGTATTGACCATATAGATTTTTTAAAGTTCTCAGATTATTACGAGGGTAGTTTAGTTGAGTAATATTCGTCGAAGTAGAGGTTATAGCTTTGAACACACTTTAGTACAAAGGTTGAACAGTGGTGTATGGAATGCCAGACGGCTGGGTGGTTCTAGCACCGGATTACCTGATATTATTGCTGTCAACAACACGGATGCTATTTTACTAACTATAGAAGCAAAATCAGGAACTGGCGATATTTTGTATGTCCCACAAGATCAAATTGAACGTTGCTTGCTAATCCACAAAATGTTTAGCTTTTATAAAATAAGACATATTATACTGGCATTTAAGTTCATGAGCAAAAAAAGGTTCAAGAGAAAAGGTGAAGTTGTTTATCAACAGCGAAAATTAGTAGAATATTACAAAGTTGCAGATATTTTCGATAAGAAGATGGGTAATAATAATAATCTCCCAATCGTGAAATGCACGTACGACGGTAAAATGTTCGCTATTCGAGGAAATAAATGTGTAAAATTGAATCTACCAGACTATGTGATGCCTTTTCAAAAAGCAGTAACAATTCAGCAGCATAATACTGAAAAAATTAATTCAAAATCAATACATCTAAGAAAGCGCTCTTCTTTTTCTTCTTAGCAACAGCAGCTCTTTTATGTTATACTGTGCGTGGTCATGATTGAAGAAGAGAACAAAAATAGATGATGATGATGACCAAAGACAAGGCTATTACCTCAGATCAAATGTATAAGATTGAAGATAATGGACATAATCTGATTGGAATACGTAGAGTCTATATGATGGAAAACGCTGGGCATGGGCTTGCCGATTTTATAATTACCAAATTTAAGGGCAAATTAAAGGGTAAGAAAATTGTTGTTGTATGTGGTACTGGCAATAATGGTGGTGATGGATTTGTTGCCTCACGACATCTGGCAGGTTATGGACTAGCTAATTTAACAGTAATTTTATTAGGATTTCCAACTAATTTGCGTACTGAAGAAGCAAAGATTAACTGGGGAATTATAGAAAAAATGGATTCGTTAGAAATTATTTTTGGTAATGAATTAAATGATCAAATTAAAGAAAAAATTGCTAAAGCAGATATTATTATTGATGGGATCTTTGGGACTGGAATAAAAGGAGAAATTCGTGAACCTTATGCATCGGTTATTGAACTTATAAACAAGTCTAAAGCTTATGTTGTATCCATAGATATTCCTTCTGGACTTGATCCAAATACAGGTAAAGTTAATGATAAATGTGTTAAGGCTGATGCTACAGTTACTTTTCATAGAATGAAAATAGGGCTACTGAAGAACAGAAAATATACCGGAATAATCCATGTTGAAAGAATAGGAATTCCACAGGAAGCAGAAAATGGAGTAATATACTAATAATAAAAATAATAATATGAAAATGAAGGTTCTGCAACTTCCAGTTGGTCAAATGAGTAATTTCACTTACATCATCGCTGACGAAGAATCAAGTGAATCTGCTATAATCGATCCATCCTGGGATTTAGAAAAAATTTTTGATACTTTAAAGAAAAATAATTGGAAGGCAAAATATATTATCAATACTCATACTCACTTTGATCATATTCTTGGAAATGAACAAGTTGCTGCAGTTACTGGTGCTAAAATTATTCAGCACAAAAATTCAATGTCTGATAGACACATTTCAGTATCTGATGGTGACATAATTAAGGTAGGAAAAAATATTCCACTAAGAGTGTTGTATACTCCAGGTCATTCTAAAGATAGTATATGTCTTGTAGTTGATGGTAAATTTGTATTTACTGGAGATACATTATTTGTTGGAAACTGTGGAAGAGTTGATCTTCCAGGAAGTGATCCAAAAGAAATGTATCGTAGCTTATTTTACAAAGTTGCAAAACTTGATGAATCACTTATTGTTTATCCAGGTCACGACTATGGACCAACTCCTAGATCCACAATAGGCCAGGAAAAGAAAACCAATTATGTCTTACAACCAAGGTCGCTGCAAGATTTTATTGGCTTTATGGCAAGTGATGATTAGCAATGTTGTATCAAAAAAAGGGAGGAGAAGAAGAAGAATATACTTCTTCCTCTTCCTCCTCCGATATAGCATGTATAAATCAAAGAAGAACTTGCACAATAGATGGTAGATTTTCAACTATCACTCCTATTTTTGTCTGCGTAATATCTTATACAGAAACTTGTGAGATTCCCGGGATCACTGTGGCCGGTGCAAATCCAGATCTTGTAAAATATACTTCAGCAGCAGATTCTGAGTTTCTCTATTATGGTCAATGTAAATGTATAGATAAAGTTCCAGCCACGCCAGATGGAAAGCCAACTCCTGCAATTATCACAAGAACCGCTCTGCAATTAGCAGACATCCCATTTCTAGTTGTTGATGCTGGCTCAAAAATCAAACCTTCTATTCCATATATTTCCTTTGGCGTAAAGCCAGGTAAAAATATTAAGTTTGGAAAGGCAGTCGATCTAGATGATGCTAAAAAAGCATTTGATTATGGATATATACTTGGCAAACAACTTGCAAAAAATAACAGTGACTTGATAGTGTTGGGTGAAAGTATTCCTGGTGGTACTACTACTACTCTAGGTTTTTTATATGCACTTGGAATTGATGCCAAGTTTAAAGTGAGCAGTAGCATGCCAGAAAATCCTCACTCTCTGAAAAATAAAATTATAGATGAAGGTATGCAAAATGCAGGTATTCTCTTCGGAGGATTAAAGGATGATCCATTTAAGGCAATATCATTTTTAGGAGACCCCATGATACCCTCTATTGCAGGATTAGCTGATGGCATAATTAGTTCTGGCGGTAGAGTTATGCTTGCAGGAGGGACACAAATGTCTGCAGTTATTGCTATGCTAAAATCGCTTCAGCGATCAGTTGATGGGTTATGTATTGGAACTACATCTTATATAGCATCAGATGAATCCTCAAATATTGTTGAGCTAGTAAAATCAATATCAAAAGATGTTGCAATTTATACATCAGACTTGCATATGATAAAATCCAGCAAGTCTGGTTTGCAGGCATTTGCAAAAGGTTTCGTAAA
>DASQWW010000004.1:0-12816 GCA_035640055.1 Nitrososphaeraceae archaeon
ATATGATGTTTCAAAACATGTTAACAAATTCTGCAAAATGTCTTCAAGGTTAGGCAGCTACATGAATCCGCTTACAACCTATCGCCTTGTTTACATAAAGTAGCATAAGATCCCTCTAATGAACGATCTCATTCACTATATCTAATTCTTTGTGTTGCATTGCTACTAACAGAAGTATTTACAACTAAAACTACATATCTCAATAATCTCTAAAGAAACATATTCCTATTTTTGCCTTTAAAGGCTCATGGGACCATATTCTTTGATGACTATGCAAATAGATCGTGGCATTCTATAAAAATGAAATATCACTGTAATACTCAAATTCACTATCAAGCTATATATAAAATACTTGATCGACAAAGGTCGTTAGCCGACTAGAGTTTATAGCTTGATTCAATAAGGATTAATATTTGTTAGCTATTCTTATAGATCAGAGAATAATAGAATAATGACAGCACAATGCGATATTTGTGGTGCTAGATTTGCAACAAGGAAGTGTTATTTTTGTGAGGGTAAAATATGCACTTCATGTATAGTACCTGCTGATGTGACAGGAAATTATACGACAACCAAGTGCATCAACTGTGATAGACAAAGAATAAGTAAAATAAGCATGCTTTCAGTTCTGAGAAGGAATAAGACTATTATTGGAATCCTTGTGGGATTTTGGATCTTTACCGTGTATCCAATTCCTTTTTTGCAAATGACTGGATATAAAATCGATGCCAGCGCATTTCAACCCATTCTAATCACAACAGGAGTTATGACCATTCCTTTTGTTTTTATGTTTATTGCATGGCGGAAACGAGCGCCACGAGATAGTAGAAGATCTGATCGATATAATTATTAACAATCATCAGTATAGTGAGGTGGCTACCAACCGTGTAAATTCCATAGTCGAAAGTTTGCCGCCGATGTCCTTTGTCTTCTTGTTTTCTTTTAATAAACGGGTTATGACTTTTTCTATGCGCTGACCATTCTTGGACGCATCTTTATCGCTGTGCTTGGCAGCCAACCATTCAAGCATCATTTTTGCTGACAGAAAGATCGAAGAGGGATTTGCAATATTCTTTCCAGCAATATCAAAAGCTGCTCCATGGACTGGTTCAAACAATGCAAAATTCTTGCCGATATTTGCAGTCGGTCCCATACCCAAGCCTCCAACTACCTGCGCTGCCTCGTCAGATAGTATATCACCAAAGAGATTAGTTGTCAAGATAACGTCAAAGTCTTCAGGATTACGAATTAAATTCATCGCGCATGCATCGACATATAATTCACTGAATTTAACTTCTGGATACTTTTCGGAAATTGATCTACATGTGTTTATAAATAACCCGTCGCCTTTTCTCAAAACATTGTTCTTATGGACTGCAACAACCTTTTTCTTTTTATTCCTCAAGATAGCAACTTTAAAAGCATATTCTGCTATTCTTCTTGTTGCCTTTTCGGATGTTAATCTTAATCCAATAACAGTATTCTCGTCAGTATTAAATTCCCAACCCAAGTATAGGTCCTCCGTGTTTTCTCTTACTATAACTAGATCGACTCCTTGAGAAAGACCTTTAATATTTGGATATGATTTTGCTGGTCTAATATTTGCGTAAAGATCGAATAAGTGTCGTAAAACGATAATTACATCAGCTGCACTTTCTCCTACCGGACTTTTCAAACAGGCTTCAGATTTTTTTATTGCGTCTATAGTAGACTTGGGAAGCGCCTTTCCAAATTTAACAAGTGCATTATCCCCAGCCTCAACCTCTTTCACCGTTATCTTGGTTTTTGAATTATCATTTATAGTTTCAAGAATAGCCTTTACAGAACTGGTCAACTCAGGACCTATACCATCACCACTGATTATGCTAATATTATAACGGGTCAATTGAAGTTAACACTTAGATTTTGTATAAACTTTAGTAGTTTTTGGAATAGAGCATATCCCTCAACATTATTTTATTAATGGCATCCATCATTGCTTGAACGGAGGCAACAACTACGTCTTCGCCTGACTTCCTGGCGGAAACCACATTCCCATTTTTGTCTTCTACCTTTACTGAAACTTCAGCCAACGCATCAGAACCTCCTGTAATAGAATCCAATCTATATTCACGGATTTTGATATTGGCAATTTCTCTTGAGATCTTTTGTATTGCTTTTAAAGCTGCGTCGACTGGTCCAACTCCAATTTCTGATGCAATGAAATCTTTCCCGTTTGTGTTCAGTCTAATGACAGCTGTTGGTATAATGTTCATCCCCGTCACTATATGAAAATCATAGAGCTTAAATTTCTCTTCAAAGGATTTATTTCCTATTACATTACCAGCTATTGTCAAGAGTTCTGCGGTAGTTATGGATTTTCCTTTGTCTGCAATCTTTTTTTGCTCCTCTACGATATTATGAAGCTGTTCATCTGTGGGTTTGATTCCAAAGTCTTCCAACATTGCCTTGATACCATGAGCACCTGCATGTTTTCCCGCTTGGAGCCATCTTTTTCTTCCGACAAGTTCTGGACTTATTGGCTCATAGGTAAGTGGGTTGTTTATAATACCATGAGTATGAATCCCAGATTCATGACCAAAAGCATTCTCGCCGATAATTGCTTTATTTGGTTGAACTATTATTCCTACTGCATTCGATACAAATTTTGAAGTTTCATAGAGCAATTCAGTTTTGATATTATGCTTTTTATTATAAAGACATTGAAGAGCCATAATAAACTCTTCAAGAGATGCATTACCTGCTCTTTCTCCTAACCCATTTATAGTTACATGTGCACATGAAGCTCCCGCATTTATTCCAGAAATTGTATTAGCCACTGCTAGACCAAAATCATCATGACAATGCATACTGATAGGTAGTCGCTTGGTTACTTTCTTTACATCATCCACTAGTTGCTTGATATATTGTGGCGTCGCGTAGCCAACAGTATCAGGAATATCTAACCTGTCAGCACCCACGTCGGCAACTGCCTTAAAAACCTCATTTAAAAAAGCCCTGTCCGATCTTGTTGCATCTTCAGCTGAAAATTCGACTTTCATGCCATGTTTCTTTGCATAATCTGTTGCCCAGATTGCTTTTTTTAATACCTGTTCCCTACTCATTTTTAGTTTGTATCGCATGTGAATGTCTGAGGTGGCAATGAAAGTATGGATATATTTTAGATCGCACTTTATAGCAGCATCAATATCTGCCTCAATTGTACGGGCTAAACCGCAAATATCTGCTTTTAACCCTAGCTTTGTTATATTCTTAATTGCTTTCATCTCTCCATGAGAAACGATAGGAAAGCCGGCTTCAATAGCATCAACACCTAGCTCATCAAGTTTGATTGCAATCGCGACTTTCTGTTCTGGAGAAACAGAAACCCCTGGTGTCTGTTCTCCATCCCTTAATGTGGTGTCAAATACTCTTATTTTTCCTGAGTTATCACCTTGATAATAATTCATACGAGAGTCTCAAACACCTACCTTTTTGCTAGTCATCATTTATATTATGATTTCTATTTTTTGTAATTGTAATCCCATAAGAAAAATTCAAGATGACCATTCTATAACAAAATAGAAAATAATGAAATTCGAGCCAAAAATTCAGATGTTGAAATTGTAGAATCTATTTTCAGTAATAAAACTAGACTCTGGTACTAGTGTTAGTAAACAGAAAAAAGACATATCATTATCATCATTCTAATGCTATTATTGCAACGGTTTTCAAATCAATGTAGAAGAAGATTACGAGTCTCATCTTTTCCGAGCTCATCCTAACAAATAGCATACGCATATAAAGCTGGTTTCTAAAGGCTTGGAATAGAACCAAAAGCAAAGACTTGTGAAATACAAATGTTACATTAATATTGTTAGTATATATGAAGGAAATAAGTGTGACTTCTTTTATGGTAGAAAGAAACTTGATAGCATCAATTTTGGGACGTCTTAGCTTAATGCTCCCTCTGCTAAGAACTATGGTGTCCTCGTACCTGTGTCTAGACGTGTAGCATTTCCATTGGACCTATCATTTTGCGTCGTTTTGAAGCTAAAATTCATTTAGTGGTCTTATTTTTTGAGTCTGAACTTGATAAATCTAAATCTCTATACCTCTAGGTAGAGCTGAAACGCCGGTTCTTGCCAGCTGGATAATTCCGTAATGGTCAACTAGATTCTTGAAGGCATCTATTTTATCTGGTGTCCCAGTGACTTCTACTATAACGGTCTCCTTTCCTATATCAAGAATGTTTGCTCTGAAAATAGAAGCGAAATTGGCTATTTCGATTCTTGTCGTGGCATCTGATGCCTTCATTTTAATTAAAGCAAGTTCACGATAGACAGTTTTATCTATATCAAGCACCTTTACTTCCACTACATCTATTAATTTCCTGAGTTGCTTTACTAGCTGATCAAGTGTCCTCTCATCGCTCTTGGCAGTAATTGTCATTCTTGAAAGTTCTGGACTTTCCGTGGAACCAACGGTTATGCTTTCGATGTTAAAGTTTCGAGCTCTAAAGAGATTTGTTACTCGGAATAAAACTCCCGGTTTGTTCTCTACTAAAGCAGATATTATATACAATGGATTAATGTTTTCATTTGACACTATCGGCGTTGTGATTGACATAGTTTTTTATGCACCTGTAATCATATCTTTAAGGCCGGTACCAGGTGCTACAAAGGGATAGACATCCTCCTCGGGATCAATTGGAATATCTATAACAGTAGCAATTTCAGCCTTCAGTGCTGACTTGACTGCCTTTTCCAGCTCTTCTAAAGACTGAGCCTTGATCCCTTGTGCGCCATATGCCTCTGCTATCTTTATATAGTTTGGGCAATCATGCTGATGAACACCCATATACCTTCTATTGTAGAAGGTTCTTTGCCATTGAGCTACCATTCCCAGCATATAATTATTCATTAGAAATACAATTACTGGTAAATTATCGAGAACGGAAACTGCGAGAGAATTCTCTGTCATATTGAAGGAACCGTCGCCAGCAATATCAACCACCGGCACATTGGGCCGAGCTGCCTTTGCACCTATTGAAGCAGGAAAGCCAAACCCCATTGTTCCTAGTCCTGTCGAGCTGAAGAAAGTTCCTGGTGAAATTACGTCAAAATGCAATGATGCCCACATCTGGCATTGACCAACCTCGGTAGTCGCAATTGCATTAGCTGGTAGGCATTCTCTTAGTTTTTTTAATGCTTTTTTTGCTGTAACGTCTCGAGGATAGTCTTTAATGCTTTCCGAATAATAATCTATAAGATCCTTCCTCCTTTTTAGCCAAGAATTGCTAGTTTCGTACTTTTTTTCTACTATTTTCTTTGAAAGCATCTTAATAAGGGTCCTCAGTGAAGATTTTACATCACCGATAACAGCTACGTCGACTGACTTATTTTTACCAATTTCTGCAGGATCAACATCCATGTGAATAATGCTCATCCCCTTACCAAATTCATCAAATCGTCCTACAGACCTGTCCGAAAACCTCGCACCTATTGCCAATATACAATCTGCCTCAAGAATAATCTTATTCGCCTCAGCATGTCCATGCATACCGATCGGTCCCATCGCAAGAGGGTGGTTTTCGGCAAAGGCACCTTTACCTTTGAAGGTAGTCACAACAGGGCTTGTTAGCAGTTCTGCCAAGGCTTGCAATTCAGAAAAGGCTCCAGAAAGGTTTACTCCTCCACCAGCCATTATTATTGGTCTTTCTGCTTTGACCAAAAATTCTACTGCCTTTCCTACTTGAGATAAATCAGCATCCATGATTGGATTATATCCTCTTACCTTAATTAATTCAGGAAATTTCATATCAGCAGTCTCCTGTTGTACATCTTTTGGAACATCAACAAGTACAGGACCAGGCCTCCCACTTTCAGCTATATAAATAGCCTTTTTCACTGATTCGGGAATTTCACTAGCTTTCCTTGGTTGAAATGCATACTTGGTACACGGATTGGCGACGCCTATAATATCAGTTTCTTGGAACGCATCTTTTCCTATCATAGATACAGGCACCTGTCCCGTTACCGCAATGATTGGCGAAGAATCAGCATAGGCAGTAGCAATACCTGTAATAAGGTTTGTAGCTCCAGGTCCTGAAGTTGCAAAACAAACTCCAGCCTTCCTTTTTATTCTTGCATAGCCATCGGCCATATGAGCAGCAGACTGTTCATGACGTACAAGAATATGACGTAAGTTAGCATCTACTAAAGCATCGTAGATTGGAAGGTTTGCTCCACCGGGAAGTCCGAACACTACATCTACTCCCTCCTTTTCTAGTGATTGAATCAAGGCTTTTGCTCCTGTCATTTCGACCATTTATACCATTCACCAATTCTATCTTCAAATGAAAATCGTTCCAGAACGAACTCCAGGCTAGAGCTAGAGCAGCACGATAAAAGCAATAGCAGTAATACTAAGCTGCACATGTGAAAAAATTTCACTATGCTCTTCACCATTGGCTCGCCGCATTTCTATAGTGTTAGAATAATATAATTTATAAAGATTGTGTCTAGCATTTGGCCATTTACCGCTTATAAGCCCAATCTTTCTGGACACGTCCTTAACTTTGAGTGGTAGGTTTTACTAATTTTTGTTGATGTAATAATTCTTTTTCTTTCTCTTTAAGAAAAATATCATAAGCCTTCTTTGTGTCTGAATTCTTATGAACAATTGTCCTGATTGCTTTTATCATTGCAACAGGATATTGTGATTGCCAGATGTTTCTTCCCATATCGACTCCAGCTGCACCATGTATTATTGCGTCATACGTTAGTTGGAATACATCAAATTCTTTTGATAATTTCTTACCGCCTGCAATAATAACAGGAATTGGGCAACCTTCAACAACGGTTTCAAAACTTTCGCAGTAGTATGTTTTTACAATATGTGCTCCTAGTTCGGCAGCCACTCTACATGCGAGGCTAAGATATCTAGAATCCCTAGACATTTCCTTACCTACTGCAGTAACCGCTAGAACAGGAAGACCAAACTTTTCTGCTTCATCAACGAGTCTAGCTAGATTAGCTAGTGTTTGATGTTCGTGTTTGCTTCCTACAAATATTGAAAGAGCAACACAGGTTGCATTCAATTTAATGGCATCTTCAATTGAGGTTGTAATAGTTTCCTTAGATAAATCCTCTCCGATAATACTACTTCCGCCTGAAACTCGTAAAACTATCGGCACATTAATGCTTGGATTAACTGATGTGCGTAAGATTCCTCTGGTAATCATTAAAGAATCGGCAAAGGGTAAAAGAGGCTTTATTGTTGTACTTGGAACTTCTAATCCTTCTGTGGGACCCAAAAAATATCCATGATCAACTGCAAGCATAACACACCGGCCATCCTCAGGTCGGATTATTCTTGACATTCTATTTTTCATTCCCCAATCCATAGTACTACTTACCGAATTTCATAAGATTTTTTATTATTTATAATTTCTGTCATTTGTTCGTTGTTGTAACAATTACTTTCATAGCATTCTTTGCTTCATATGCACACCTGATCGCATTATCAGCGTTTTTGATATTAAAGCGGTGCGTGATTAGTGGTTTTACATCTATACGCTTTTCAGCGATTAATTTTAATGCCTGGTTTGTCTCTATTTCTGATGCGGCGTAACTGGGAATGAGAGACAGCTCATTTGAATATAACTTGCTTACATCATGAGAAATTTCTGAGCCTCTTGGAGGAACTCCAAAAAGCATGATTTTGCCTGCTCTTCGTGTAAGGTTAAAGGACTGCAAAAGTGTTTCCATATTTCCTGTAGCAATGATTGATATATCTGCCCCTCTGTTGTCTGTAGCATTTTTTATTTTTTGAACGAGATCTTTTTTATCCTTTATAGAGTTAATAGTTTGGATGTTATTATCGTATTTTCTTGCAAACTCTAATCGATAATCATTAATGTCAAGTACAATGATTTTTCCCGCTCCAAACGTCTTTGCAAGAATAACATGCATCATTCCAGTAGGTCCTGCTCCAAAGACTAGAACATCATCTCCCCTTTGAAAGTGGCATTTTGATAATCCTCTTATACAACATGCTAGTGGCTCTATTAACGATGCTTCATCATAAGTTATGGTTTTTGGCAATTTTATAAGTCCGCCACGTGTTATATTCCATTCAGGAACTAGGAATTCCTCTGATAAGCCACATGGATCTATGTTACTCCTTTGATACATCTCACACATCGTATAATCTCCATGCAAGCAATAATAGCATGAATAACAGCTCACATGATGATGAATAAAGACACGATCTCCTAGTGAAAAATCCTTCACTGATGCTCCTGTCTTTATGACTTGACCTGCTGGTTCATGACCCAGCCTACTTCCGGATGACATACCATATTCACTGTAAACTTTCTCGAGATCAGAACCACATATCCCACATGCTAACATTTTGACTATGACATCTCCAGTACCTGGTTTTGGAGAGGCTATATCCTCGATCGAAACTGTATTTCGATTTCTCATAAAAACAGCTTTCATCGAAAGGTCATTAATGATTCTATTATAAAAAATATCTTCAACTTTAATGTCATCTACATATCGTTGGATTTAATGAATTAATTCTTGAATTAAAATGCTATTAAATGCCCCTCGCTAGTGCAGAATAAGGCCTACAAGTTTTAAGGCGTCAAGCGTCGCTACAGTTATTCCAAAGCTTAACATTGGTATCCAGGGTATAGCAGGTAATTTGGGCGCCTTCAGTCTAATCTGATGATTGTCAATGATATTTTGAATGTAGTCTCTAACTTTTCCATTCCATATTTTATATTCTATGCTGTGTTTCTTTAAGATGGTTTCTATTTCATAGATCACTGGAGCCCTTGCAGAGCGAATGTGCTGGATATATTTTCTGGAGATTTCTACTTCTGCCTGAATAGCAATCAAGCCTTGATTTAAATCCAACAATCTGACATGCATTTCCCAAGGTTTACTTAGTTTTTTAGTGAATCCACTACCTATCTGCGTAGGCTTTCTATATTCTAATTTAACGTATCTAAAACCCTCTGAAAACAATGCATTGATTATTTCATCTTTCTTTATTTTCACCATCAAACTCAAATGGTCAAGTTCAATCTCTTCACGGTGTATAAAATCTTGTAATCCTTTTACGAAGCTGATGCGCCTAGGATATCTCGTCAGGAATTCAGTCATATATTATGCAGACAACGATGTTCCCTTTATGTAATATTAAAACTCTATGTTCAGATCCGAGACAATTGAAAAAGACTTCACAGTTTTATTCCTCTAATATAGATATCATTTGCTGCATCTATTGCCATATCTTGCCATGACAGTTTTCTGTTTGTATGAACTAGGCTTAAATTTCGTATGACAGCAGCTGGTCTAGATTCGTTACTTTCTCCCATTACTGCTACGCCAATAGTTGCTAAGCTATCTGCAACTGCCTTAAATGTAACCCTTAGTATGTTACCAAATAAATCTTTTTTTCCTCTTTGATCTTCTATCGGCTCAATTCCTGCACATGCTATGGCAACGCCAGTCGTACCAATGCGTGTAGGCATTAAACGACTATCTGAAATAATTACTCCAATTTTAATGCCCAGGTTAACAAGAAATCTTCTTCTCAAGTTCTCTGCAGTTTTGAAGGGATCACGTGGATACATTACAATTGACCCTCTAGGAACATTAGATTTATCAAGACCTGCATTAGGAGCGAGTATTCCGTCTTTAGCAGCAAGCAAAAGGCCCGGTATTCCTCCAAAAATGTAATCCGACTCTCGTAGTGTAAGTTCTGCCATTTTTGCATGGATATGATATTTAGAAGAAAGAAACCTTGCAATTTTGCTTACCTTTACTTTATCAAGTTTGATGACCGATCCTTCACTGACGGAGACATACTTACTTGAAATTACCAAAACATCATTTTCTCTAAATTTAAAACCAGACTGATTAAGACTACTAAAAAGATCGAATTTAGTTTTCTTCAGTGAAAGAGTTAATGGTGAAACCTTCAATGAGTATAGCTTAAAGTCATCATACTTTTGTGTCTTCTCTTTATACAAAAAGTATTAATCAACGATTAAACTGATCTTTGTATAGTGAACTTTTTTTGGGGATGACAATTACTGAGAAAATACTTGCCAGGGCATCGGGAAAAGCTAAAGTGGCACCAGGTGATGTTGTCTTTGCAAAAGTAGACAAAGTAATGATGCATGACGTTTCAGGACCTGGAGTTATAAAAGTATTGAGCGAACTAGAAAAGAAAGGAAGAAAGCTTGAACAGGTCTGGGATCCAGATAGAGTCTGGGTGACAGAAGATCATTTTGTCCCCAGCGTAGATAAGGTTTCCGCTGAGAACATAACGCTACTCTCCAACTGGACAAAGAAATTTGGTATAAAAAAACATTTCAAATATGGATTAGGACAATATGGTATTTGTCATACATTATCACATGAGGAAGCGATGGTTCTGCCTGGTGAGGTTTACGTTGGGGGAGATTCTCACACAAATACTACCGGAGCAATGGGAGCATTTGCCACCGGACTTGGACACACAGATATTGCATACGTCCTTATCAATGGTCAGATCTGGTTCAAAGTGCCTGAAACAATTATGTTCAAACTCACAGGCGAAAAACCACCCTATATCATGGCAAAAGATATAATATTAAAGATTATTGGTGATGTTGGAACTGATGGTGCGAATTACAAGACTATGCAGTTTTCAGGGAATTTAACAAAAGAGCTTAGTATAGATGAGCGTTTAACGCTTACCAATATGACGACAGAAGCTGGAGCAAAGAACGGAATAATTGAGCCAGATATTATAACTGATGTATATTTGCGAGAGAGGACTAACGCAGAATATTCATCAATATACGGAGATACTGACGCAGACTATTCTGAAGTCTTCAGTTACGAGATTAATAAATTAGAACCGATTGTAGCAAAACCATTCTCTCCTGGAAATATCAGTTTGGCTAGAGATTTGCAAGGCATTGAAATAGATAAGGCATACATCGGTTCATGTACAGGTGCTAAACTTGAAGACTTAAGGCGTGCAGCTAAACTACTCAAAGGGAGGAAGGTAAAGGTAAGAACCGAGGTTCTGCCCGCAGCTCAGTCCATTTACATCAAGGCTATGAATGAAGGACTGGTAAATATTTTTATTGAAGCAGGTGCAGTAGTAGGGCCACCGACATGTGGTGCATGTTGCGGTGCACATATGGGAGTTTTAGGCAAGGATGAAATATGCGTAAGCACAACAAATAGAAACTTTCCAGGCAGAATGGGACATTCAGAGTCACAAACATATTTAGCATCGCCTATTGTAGTTGCGGCATCTGCTCTGACAGGGAAGATTACAGATCCGAGGGATCTAGTAAATTGAATTTGATGAGGGGTAAGGTTCACAAATATGAAAAGGCAAATATTGATACTGATGTTATTATCCCAGGTCCATATCTTAAAATTCATGATCATAAAGAGCTGGCAAAGCATGCTATGGAAGGAATTGATCCCGAATTCACACAAAAGGTCTCTAAGGGAGATTTTTTAGTAACTGGAAGCAATTTTGGTTGTGGTTCAAGTAGAGAACATGCTCCTATTGCTCTCTCAGAAGTAGGCATCAGAGCGGTTTTAGCCCCATCATTTGCGAGAATCTTTTATAGAAATGCTGTAGATGGTGCTTATTTTCTTCCCATAGAAATTGAAGAATCCACTATGAGAAGTATTTCTGATAATGATGAACTTGAAATTGAGCTCCAACAAAATAGAATTACTAATTTGACCACCGGTGATGTATACTCTATGAAGCCATTTGATGAATTAATTGCAAAAATAGTCGAAGCGGGTGGTTTAATGAATTACGAGGTTTGACAATGAAAGGTCATCTTGAGCAAATTTTCAGTAAAGCTCTGTATGCTGATAATCCTCATCTTTATTCAGTAAGTTACCGCGACTTCGGATCAATTATTGAACTTTCTCTTCCAGAATTTATAAAGATATCAAATAATTTAGAACTCATCCCAGCAAGTAGAATTTTATTGGTCAAAAAAGGAGGAAAAGTTTTGTATCAAAAATTTAGTTTCGATAAATTAATAGATAGCTGATTGAAGCGTGAAATTTCACACAATATAATAATATATTCAATCGTTTAAACTCAATATGAATGACTAATTCATAGAAGGATGATAGAATGAATGAACAGATATTATAGTTATGCTAGAAGGAATTTCAAGGGAAAAATATCGTATTTAGCCAGTATGTCGGGCAATTATTCTTCTTCCTCATTTGCTGATCAAATTAGAAAAAGTTTGAAACTATGAATTGGTTTAATAAACTATAGCACTTGAACAGAGGTTAATTGTCTGGCCTTGGACATCGATATTGGTTGGAGGTAGTAGAAGTATTACGATCAGTAATTCCAATATATGATAAGGTAAACAGAACAATCTCCTTTGGCAAGGATAGTGAATTTCGCCTTCATGGAATTCATGGGCGCATTTTTCCTGGTAATATTATACTAGATGCTGGTTCAGGTTATGGAAATATGTCCTCCATTGCATTAAATGAGGTAGATGGTCATGCAAAGATTATATTATACGATCCGATTCAGGAGATGCTTACAAATTCAAAAGGTTTTTTCCGATCTAGATACATTGTATCTTTGTCTTGTGGCATTTTTGAATATATGCCATTTCAAAACAATACTTTTGATGTAGTTATGTGTGGATATTCACTTCGTGATGCAATTCAGCTAAAAGAAGCAATTTTTGAAATTCATAGAGTATTGAAGAAAGGAGGTAGATTGATTATTATAGATCTCGGTAAGCCAGATAGTCCTATT
>DASQWW010000005.1:0-8661 GCA_035640055.1 Nitrososphaeraceae archaeon
AATAATTAAAATTAGAAGATTTATCGTTCTCTGAGCCATGTAATTTTTAAATATGTTCTTTGGCCGGCATTTTTTAGCCAAATGTGTCTTCTGGACTCGGGACCCCTCTAATATATGATTCCTTTATTATTTTCATTCCAAAGTAATAAAAAAGGAGAACACACAAAGAATAATTGGTAATGATCTGGATGCATGTCATTATCATATATATATAATCAATGTCCTTTTTTGCAATGAGGTCACCCAACGCAGGAGAAATCTGTTGGAACGCCTAATTTCAGTCAATAATATTTAAAAAGTTGGATGCTTACTATTTGATAAAGATTTGTTGTACTACACCTAGGTCATACATTAATCTAACACCGATAACTAAACTCGTAATTCCTGTCAAGTACCTTAAGAGAACACTAAGTCTAACATATTTCTTTGCCCTTACGAAGGGCAGTCCGATCATTGTACTAATTCCCATCATACTTAAAATTGAACCAGCTCCAAAAATTGCTATGTATCCTAGACCAAGAGGAAGGGAATTAATAGTGGATAATACTGCTAGCATTAGCGCTCCACTCCCAGCCATTCCATGTACCATACCTACAAATAATGCTTTATGTCCATGCCGATGCTCTTTTTCATTGTGGTGATGGTCATGACTATGAATAATACCTCTGTCTTGATGCGTATGTGGGTGGCTATGTACTTTATCATGTAGGGACAATATTCTTATAATCTTGCCAATGTTGAACCCAGTCAGTGTTGTCAATGCAAGATACACTAACATAATTCCAACTCCAAATTCTAAGGTATTGCTTATTTTTTGTGGTATATTGACTGCAAGAAGAAGTACAATTAGCCCTGCAGCAAAAAGAGAGGCCGTATGTCCTAGTCCCCAGAGCGCTCCTAGTAAGGGAGCACGACTAAGTTTGTTATGGTTATTATTATTATTTGTTAAAACTATAGTCGAAACAGCCGCTATATGATCTGCCTCCATTGAGTGACGCAAGCCTGTAAGGAGACCAAGAAACAAAATGCCGATAGGTGCCGCTATTTCATCAACCAAGCCCAATTTAATTCTCTCTTATAATAGTATTAATTTCTTAATGGCACGTCTTAGTTTATTATCAAATAACACAATACCAAAACCTAAAATTGCCTAATTTCGATAGAGTAAATTAGAATATTTTGATAGATTTGATAATTGAATTATAATATACATATGCGGAACAAATTAGCCGATGTCGACTAATTTACAAATTTTTACTTTATTTTGTAATTCTCAGGGAATCTGTATGAGGAGTAGATCATATCCATTAATAAACTCATATATATTTACAAATTTTAAAGAATACTTCAACAACTGCAAATTTATGATCCCAACTTATTCAACCGGCAATCCTTTATTGGATTTCTTCTTCACTCTCTTCAATGGAATCGCCGAAGTCCCATTATTTAGCTCTCCAATTACAGGGATTCTGATATTAGCAGGAGTATTTGTAGCATCATGGAAGGCTGGTGCAATGATGGCCTTGTCTGGATTAATTGGTGCTGGAATGGCTATTGCTTTTGGGGCGCCATATTCCTTGGTCACGTTTGGATTGTTTGGTTATAACTCCATTTTGACTGGCATGGCTTTGTGGTCTGGTCCTTTTGTAAAGTTAAATAAAGCTACCTTCTTCCTATCAGTTTTCGGCGCTGCTATCACAGCAGTGACTTGGATGGCTTTTTCACATCTTATGGGAGACCTATTTATTTTGGACGGAATAAAACATTCATGGGCTATTCCAGGCTTTACGTCATCCTTCATCTTTACGACCTGGGCTATGATGTACGCTGCTAAAAGGTTTGGACATGATATCTGGCCAGCACCACCAACAGCACCACCAAAGGAAGAACTGATCTCAGGAAGCGGTAACCCAGCTCCAACTGACAATTTTAAATGGACTGCAAAAGAGTTCATGATAGCTACTTTAAAGGGTGTATCCCAAGTCACATTCGTTGAAAACTGGAAGACAGGCATTTTCTGGGTAGTTGGTCTTACACTTGCATTTGAATTAGCACCAATGTTATCAGGACAGGCTAGGCCTTGGTTTACAAATGGATATACCTCACAATGGAATGAATTCTCACCCTTATATTTAGCAGGATTGATGGCGCTTTTAGGCTCAGGTATAGGAGTCGCCTTGGCAATACTCAACAAATTACCAACAGCAGAGATAAGATTAGGCCTTCATGGCTTTAATCAAGTACTTGTAATGATAGCACTTACCAGCTTCGTTCCCCTGACTGTGCAATCATTCTTTATGGCAGTATTAGCTACAGTCGCATGTTCTGTAGTAGTAATGCCGGCTTTACAAAGGTTTTTTGGTATGTGGGGCTTACCTGCGCTGACAGGACCTTTCGTATTTACTGCATGGGTATTCTTGTTAGGGATATCTGGCTTCATGCATATTCCTGCAGGAATTGGGTGGTCAAGACCATAGGAGATAAAGGACACGCTAATCGCCTATCCTTCCTTCCTTTCTTTTTTAAATTGAGGAAGGACATTCTAACCAAATGTCCTTTATATTTATTTGAAAAGACTTGTGAGACGATAATAGTTTAAAATGGCCAAATTTGAGAATATCGTAGAATTCAAAGAGCACCTAGTATGCAGTGCATCTAATTCATAAAAAATAATTCTTAATCCTTGAATGTGTTATTACAAAATCAACTTGTTTCCAATATTTAGACAGAATCTTTGTGAAAAATATTATTTTCGTAGTTAGTTGCCTATCGCAAAAGAGTATGAAAATCTGGACCATGTTGACTAAACAAGAATGATTATACATATCTGAAATCCCAAAACTGAAATATACACCACCATATACCATGCGATTATAAAAAAAGTTTTTATATATAATAAACTAGTATTTTTAAATTTAAAATAAGTCAGGCTGTCTATTATCTCTTGAGGTATATTAGAAGATGATGTTAGCACCAAGAGAGATCGATAAGATGATGATCTGGACTGCTGCGCAGATAGCAGCAGACCGAAAGGAAAGAGGAATAAAACTCAATTATCCCGAGTCAGTTGCTTACATTGCTAATCATGTTGTAGAAGGGGCCCGTGAAGGAAAAAGGGTAGCCGAACTCATGAAATCAGCAAGAGAAATATTGAAGAAAAATGATGTAATGTCAGGAATACCAGAACTAATACATACAGTCCAAGTAGAAGTTACATTTCCAGATGGCACCAAGCTTGTGACCGTGCATGACCCAGTTCAATAGGTGATAGAAGACTATGGTTAGAAAAAAAACAGCAAGTAAAACTAAAAAAAAATTTCAAAAGTGGGAGGAGTTATTAAAAGAATGATTCCAGGTGAATATATCTTATCATCAGAGCCTGTAATTTGTAATGAAAACAGAAAAACCGTTAAAGTTACTGTCAAGAATACAGGTGACAGACCTTGTCAGATAGGTTCACATACTCACTTCTTTGAGGTAAATAAAGCACTAGATTTTCCAAGAGAAGAAGCATACGGCTACAGGCTTAACATACCAGCTGGCACTTCAGTTAGGTTCGAGCCAGGAGACTCCAAGCAAGTGGAGCTGTGTGAATTAGGAGGAAAGCGCATTAGCTTTGGATTCAATGGTTTAACCATGGGAAGCCTAAAATCAACGGTAGTAAGGAATTCTGCACTTGAAAAGGCAAGAACGCTTGGTTTTAAAGGCACAAAGGAGGGAAGAAGGTAAAAATGGTTCTTAAATTAACACGCAAACAATACACTGACCTATTTGGACCAACGACTGGAGACAAAATTAGACTAGGAGATTCAGACCTAATGTTACAAGTAGAGAGGGATCTCATAACACCGGGCGATGAATGTGTGTTTGGTGGAGGAAAGACATTAAGAGACGGATTGGCACAAACTTCAGGGGTCACCAATGCAAATGGCGCCCTTGATTTCGTAATTACAAATGCAGTTATACTTGATCCAGTACAAGGCATAGTGAAAGCCGACATTGGCATAAAGGACGGTAAGATTGCTGGGATTGGAAAGGCAGGTAACCCTTACACAATGGACAAGGTAAATACTAACATGGTTGTTTCAGCATGTACTGAGGCTACTGCTGGCGAGCATACCATCTGTACTCCAGGACATTTTGACACTCATATCCACAATATATGCCCACAACAATACGTAGATGGGATAAGCAATGGCATCTGCAATATGATAGGAGGTGGTACGGGTCCAGCTGATGGCACAAATGCCACTACTTGTACTCCTGGCGTGTTCAATATTAGTAGGATGCTGGAAAGTATAGAAGATTTACCAATGAACTTTGGATTCTTAGGAAAGGGTAATGACTCGCATCCATCTCTAGCAACCCAGATGGAACAGATACAAGCCGGGGCTTGCGGGCTCAAAGATCATGAGGATTGGGGAACTACTGCCGCAGTATTAGACGCATCATTAAAGGCAGCAGATGCTACAGACACACAGGTAGCCATCCACACAGACTCAATCAATGAATGCGCATATGTAGAGGATACGATAAATGCTATCGATGGTAGGACGGTGCATAGCTATCATACAGAAGGTGCCGGTGGCGGTCATGCTCCAGATATAATGAAAATTGCTGGAGAATCATTTGCACTTCCATCTTCCACAAATCCAACTAGGCCTTACACTGTGAATACTATAGATGAACATCTTGATATGTTGATGTTTTGTCATCATCTGAATCCCGCAGTATCAGAAGACGTTGCATTTGCAGAATCTAGGATAAGAGCTGAAACAATTGCTGGAGAAGATGTTTTGCATGATCAAGGTGTCCTAAGTATGTATTCGTCAGACAGCCAAGCAATGGGAAGAATAGGAGAGGTAGTAATCCGAGCCTGGCAGACTGCAGACAAAATGAAGAAGATGAAGGGTAAGTTGGAGGAAGAAACAGGAGAAAACGATAATTTCAGAGCTAGAAGATACATCGCTAAGACTACAATAAATCCAGCAATAACACATGGTGTAGCTGACTATTTGGGTTCATTAGAAGTTGGCAAATATGCAGATATCGTTATGTATCCTATGGGATTCTTCCCTGCAAAACCCAAGATGGTATTTAAGGGAGGATTCATAGCCTGGTCAATTATGGGTGATTCTAATGCATCGCTTCCTACACCGGAACCAGTATACTATAGACCAATGTTTGGAGCAATGGGAAGGGCAGTAAAGAAAACATGCTTTACATTTACATCAAAGGCAGCAGTACAGCTAGGGGTACCTGATAAACTGGAACTTGAAAAAGTAGTGTTACCAGTAAAGAATTGCAGAAGTATTGGAAAGAAGGATATGATGTGGAATGACAAGACTCCAGAAATATCAATAGATCCAGAGACATATGAAGTTAAGTTGGATGGAAAAATTGCTACCGTTGAGCCAGCAAAAGAACTATCTTCAACACAAAGATACTTCATGGCATAAGCATGGAGAAAGGATAATAAAAAGCAGCAAGTAACAGCCATCAAAAAACCTTTTCTCTTTTTATTTATTTATTTATTTATTATGTATATCTTTATTTTATCTATCTAGTATAGTTATGTCAGATGTCAACAAATCCTAACTATGGCGTATGGAGGCCGATGGCTGAAAACGTTGAATTCAACGCTTTAGAGTCTAATTCTAATGCAGTGATGGCCGTAGCAGATACGGTAAGAACAACTTTAGGACCTAAGGGATTGGACAAGCTTCTGATAGATCAAGCTATGAACAGACACGTCTCAAACGATGGTGTAACTATTTTGCTTTCTCTGAGGGCGATACATCCAGTTGCAAGAATGATCGTAGAGATAGCAGAGAGGCAGGAACAATTGGTTGGTGATGGAACGACCACTGCTGTAGTCATGGCTGCAGAAATGATAAAAGAGGGCAAGAGGCTAATAAAGGAGCTTGCTGTACATCCAACGAAAGTTGTAGAAGGAATAGAGAGTGGAGTTAAAAATGCCTGCCTGTTATTGGAAAAAGAAGCAAAGAGGATCACGCTTAATGATGTCGCATTAGAACAGGTAGTCAAGACGTCTTTGTCATCGAAGCTAGACGGACATAAACTTTCTTCTCTTGTCATTTCTGCTCTTAGGTCTGTAGGGAAGAATTCTTTGTATAATGGCTCATATGACTTTGGTAAGTCAATAATAGTTATTCGAAGGACCAACATGGAGGATAGAGTTGTTAACGGAATAGTACTTGAAAGAAAAAAAATGGATTCTGAAATGCCTTTTGAAGTTACAGAGTCAAGGGTTATGATCTGCAAATTAGATTTAAAGCCAGTTAAAGAAGCATGGCTTAAGGAAAATAGTAAGTATGAAGAAATACTTAACATGGAAAATGAT
Organism: Nitrososphaeraceae archaeon; assembly: GCA_035640055.1. Classification (GTDB taxonomy): domain Archaea; phylum Thermoproteota; class Nitrososphaeria; order Nitrososphaerales; family Nitrososphaeraceae; genus DASQWW01. The sequence goes on from DASQWW010000005.1 coordinate 6,365, forward strand.
AGGATAGCAAAGTCAAAGGAACTAGTTGATGCCATAATAGCAACTGGTGCAAATACTCTCCTTATAGCATCTCCTGAAGTGGATCAGGTTATAGAAAATTTGCTTGTAAGTAGGAAGTTATTTGCAGTACGCATCTCTGCAGAAGAGATAGAATATCTCTCTCGCTATACGGGTGCTAAGACTGTTAGAATGATAGAGGATCTTAAAAAGCCCGATATTCTTGGTAAAGCAGATCGCATTTACGAGGATGAGGATAATGGAGTAATCTATATTGAGAGCGGTTCTGGTAGAAATATAGTAACGGTGATAGTATCAGGAACAACCAAGGAAACATCACTTGAAAGGTGGAGAGCCGCTATAGATGGCATAAATGCTGCTGAAGCTGCATTGAATAAAGGTGTTGTCGCTGGAGGAGGAGCTGAGGAACTACATGTGATTGAGAAGGTAAAAAAACTGAGATTAAAAGGTCTGGAACAAGTTGGTATTGATGTGGTCACATCAGCTCTTGAAAGTATTATGCGTCAAATACTTACAAATGCAGGCTTTAATGGACTTGAAAAAGTTATGGCAGCAAAGGCATCACGAAATGGTTTTGGTATAGATATTAACTCAGGTGATACAATAGACATGTGGAAGGAAGGAGTGCTTGATCCTTTGCTTGTTAAGACTATGGCTCTTGAGGCTGCAGGAGAGATAGCTAAAGCTGTTTTGCGAATAGACAGAAATCTAGCCGCTGAGGATCTGAGTCAGCAGGCTTTATCTGAGACAAAAAGATGATTAGAAAGTGTTAATTCGTCACTGTGTTGAAGAATCCAATGTCAATGAAAACATGGCTGTAATAGATCCGACGCAAATAAGGCATGTTGTAATTGTGGCAGGGAGAGTTAAATCAATATCAGGTTTAATCGATCCTGTCTCACATCTTAACCTTGATTTTCCTGATCACAAGGTTACAACCTGTATTATTGTAGAAAACTTTCAGGTAGGCGCGGCTGTGAAATTAGTAGAGCAGGGGCTTGTTTTTGCAACCGTCGATAGATCAGCTTATAGTCATTATGGTCCAGTTGATTATACAAAGAGATTGTCAGATATGATTGAAGCAGTAAATAAGGTTCGTCAGTCAACAATAGCAAAAAGGAAGGAGAAGGAGGTAGAAAAATAGAATGAATTTGATCACAATTGAGACTGTAATTGGAAATGTCAAGAAGGACCAAGGACTTAGAGAAAAATATGAGGAAGCCTCTAGAAGAAAAATCTGTGAAACAATTAAAATCAGCAGATTAGAGTCACAAAAGACCAGAATGAGGAAAAGATCTGACAAAGGAACGGATATTGCCCTTACCCTTCCACATGGCACCCAGCTTAGACATGGTGATGTTATAATGCAAACAGAAGAGAAGATGATAGTTATAGAGATCGAACCAGAAAATGTAGCAATGATCGAGATCAAAGATAATATTCATGAAAGTGAGGATGATCACCATCATCATGATATTGTGGAAATAGCTACCAGGATTGGTCATATGATAGGCAACCTACATCGTCCCATAAGACTTGAGAGAAATACAGTCTACTTTCCGATTCAGACAGATAATGAATTGGATATGTTCAGGAAACTTCTTGGACAAATAAATGAGCATCTGGAGGTCAGAAGTACAAAGATGGTCTTTGAACCTGAAGAGGGTACTCTAATACATGAGCACTGATAACAAAACAAGTGTAGATGAAATAAGTATGCTGCAGCTTTCTGATTCTTTTTTTCCAACCGGTATGTATGCAACATCAAATGGGCTAGAAGCATTATTTTACAACAAGAGAATAAAGAAGGCAAATGAGCTACGAGATCTGATACAAATATATCTAGAACATCAAATTGGACCAGCTGATTGTACAGCTCTAGGCAATTCATACGAATACACTGAGAAGTCAGATCTGCCTAAGGTATTAGAAGTAGATCAGACAATATTTTCAATGAAACTTATCAAGGAGATAAGAGATGCCTCAAGCAGAGCCGGTACTCAGCTACTCAAATGCTTGACTTTCTTCATAACCAATAGCAAATTGTTGAATGTATATCTGGAAGCAATAAACAAGGGACAAGCTTCTGGAATATATCCTGTAGCACTTGCCATTGCTAGCAAAACTTTTAACATTCCAAAGAATAAAGCTGGTCTTATGCTGCTTTATTCTTTTTCTGTAAGCGTAGTTGGAGCTGCATTAAGATTAGGTTTATTACAGCATTTTGAAGGCCAAAGAATCATTCATGAATTAAAGCCTACTATATTGGAGGTTGTAAA
>DASQWW010000006.1:0-26505 GCA_035640055.1 Nitrososphaeraceae archaeon
GTCTGTGTAAACGTTCTTGTATGTAGAATTTTCAAATAAGCCTCTGGTATAACCTATTACTGTTGACTTGACATCTTTTACTTGGCGGAAGCCTCCTTTACTCTCCAGAAAACAAGTTGCAGCAAATGTGGCTGTCTGTAGCTTCTTTGTGTGTGTTTGAATGACCCTTTCGCTCGTATCAATATATACATTCCACTTTATTGTAGTATGTTTTTTCCAAATTGTTTCCAGCTATTATATGTATTTAGTATGTATCAAGTTTTGTAAATGTTATTATCATGTAATTTCTGATGGTCTTATAGATTTGGATATAATATGGAAAAATGATTTAATAGTTTACTACCGATATAGACCATATTATGATAGCAGCTAATCTTAAGCATTTAGGATTACAGTTTTGTACGTGCACATGGATTGAAATAATGACTTGTATCGGAATAACTTTGTATCTTTTGATACATCTTCATAGTTATACACTTGCAGCTCTGACTTTGGCTGTATTTATGCCACTCATAGTATTTCATTTTGTAATGACAAGAATATCAAAAAAAGAAGAGTCAGAAGAATGCAATTCTGCAAGATGTAGACTAAGATATAAAAGTATTTGTAATACATGATTTATGTCCTTTTGTTTTTCTTCTTTCTTCTTCTCCTGCTTTAATTATAGACCGCATTTCAGTTTATCAACTCGGATAGATAATAATAATACTATTTATGAGCACAAGAATGTTGTTATTCTATTTAGTCTTCCATCAAAAAATGCATTTCAGATATATCTCCCATACTTTCTTTTGGTGAATTTAAGGCCTGCTGCAAGACATTGATATATTCAAATAATGTAGTTTGTGGTGGTCAACGTATTTTTGTAATATTAGCCCGGGCTAATATAATTCTTTTAGATATTGATTGAATATCTCTACTGATGGTAGGTTGAGTTGATTCACAAAGACTTTACTTGTATGTGTTTATTGAAAATGCCGTTCATTGTTATCTTCTATACTCTGCAGTACTATAGATTTACATGTAAATATTAGGAAGGAGAAGAGAAAATGTGTAGTAAAAGATTATTAATTATCTAGTATTCCATGGTTATAGTTGGAAATTATAATCTATTAAATTTGGAAAAATCCCTTTATAGAACCAATAAGTTCTGTTTATTATACATATTGTATGAATAAAAAGATACTTGTCATTGTTATTATTGTGATAGCTGCAGTAGCAATACCAGTTGGTGTGTATACTATTTCTCCACTATTTATTAGCAACACCATAAATGAACCATTGCCAACAACAACAACAACAACAACAACTACTGATATTGTAAACCAAAAGGAGGCATCACAAGAATATCAAAAATATATTTCTATGAATGAACAGGACAGAATGAACACTGCCAAGCAGATGAGCCAAAAAGAGAAAAATATGGTTATGATTGGTGCTGCACAAATAAACAATACTATAAATGAAAATAGCATTACTACAGGATCAAATAACCAACAGACAAATAATAATAGTAATAATGCAACTAGTTTTTCTAAGATAAGAACTGGCACTTTTGTTGGTGCTGGTGACGGGTTTCATAATGCAGAAGGAATAGCAAAAATAATTCGATTAGGAGATGGAAGCACTACTATTTTGAGGTTTGAAAACTTCAAGTCTACAAATGGGCCTGATGTTCACGTTTACTTGTCTACTAATAAAAAAACTGCCTCAGATTTTGTTGATCTTGGAAGGTTAAAAGCAAATAACGGAAATCAAAATTATAATATACCAACTGGAACAGAATTATCAAAATACAAAGCTGTCTTGATATGGTGTCAGCCTTTTTCTGTATTGTTTGGAAGTGCCGAATTTACTACTTAATTTCGTAGATTCTGAGCTTTATTGTTACTGCTGTCTTCTTTCTTTTTAAGAAGCATTAGTTTGTGTTATAGTGTTATTATTTTTATTATTATTGCTGCCTGTGCTGAACATTTACAATTACTACTACTATTATTACTACTCTGATGAGACAATTGAACCATCTGCGCCCATCATGAACCGATAAATCCTATCAACTTCAGAATCTTCAAGGATTTCAGCATCATGAGTTATTATTAGAATTTGGGATAGAGGTCCAATGCCATTTTTGAATACTTCCGAAATAATGTTCAACAATGATTTTCGTCTTTCCTCATCCAAATGAGCTGTTGGTTCATCTAAAATAATGAAATCCAATTTGTTTGAACCCATCATGTATGCAATAGCTAATCTAAGAGCAAGTGCCACTGCAACTCTTTCGCCCCCACTTAGGGAATCCATGTCAATTTCACCATATCTTCCATAACATGTTGCCCCTACATCTCGGGCCTTTTCTATTAGTTCTATTCTTGAGATGCCGATATTAAACATGGCAGCATAGTCTGAAGCCTTCATTGATATCATTTTTAATGCCCACGAACGAAGACTCAATCCGACATGTCCGTCTCTATTGAATACTACTGACCTGATATTGTCTAATTTATTGATGTATTCTGCCGCATGCTGAAGATCTATAAGAATCCTATTTGATGTATCAATAGTCTGAGTAACTTCTTGGATAGATCTCTGGGCTGCTCCTATTTTGGTTGTGATCTCTAGAAGTTCATTTGAAAGCTTGGTACGTTTGAGCTTTGCATCTGTATAATCCTGTAACTTGAGTTCTTTTACTTGTTCTCTAAGTTTATTGATTTTTACAACCAAGGATTTCGAAAAGTCATCGATCCCCAGATGTCCAGCATCTTCTCCTACTTTGACAATAGTTTTAGGAAGTTTGGATAAATCATTTTTCTTTTGAAGAAGTTCCTCTTTCAATCTTATTATGTCCTGATGATTTGCAATACAATTTGATGTGAGAAATTTTTCTGCTGCCACGATCCTCCTTTCTTTTTCTTCTAGGGTAGACTCTTCCTTTTTCAAACTCGCTCTTTCTTCAAATAGCATTGCTCGTTCGTCCATTTTCATTTTCATTTTGCTTTGTATATAATTTATGTCGAATATCTTGTTAATTGTATCAACGGCTGAATTGCATATAGGACATTTTCCATCTCTAATTTCTAGCCTCCTAGAACATTCTAATAATCCTTTTAGTTTGCCAAATTCTCCTTCATTGTTAATAATTCTCTGCTGTAAATCTTCTGCCTCAGATGTTATCATCTGGAGGTTAATTCTAACAGCTTCTTTTTCAGAGACAATTTGTATTAAATCACTAGCTTCTTTAGTAATCCGTTCAAATTTTACAATATCAGTGGCTATGCATTCTCTTTTCTTGTTTACGTAATTGACAAGTGAATTCTCTATTACCTGTAGCTCTCTTGCTTGTAGTATTAATGGTTCCAAGCGTTCGATTTCTTTTTCAATGAAATGCATCTCTCTATCAATGTCGTTTCTCTGATTCTCTAACTGTGTCAAAAGATGTTTTACATCATAGAGATTCACTCTCTTTTGTTCAATAGTTTTTCTAATTGATTCAATTTGCTTATCGTCAAATCCATCGTTTTGCTCACGTAATCTCTCTCTAAAACCGTCAATCACATCATGCATCGTCTGATAAGCAAGATCAAGTCTGTCAATGCCTATTAGGCTGTTCAATAGTTCTTTGAACTCTTTGGGTTGTGACTCTATTATTTTGATAAGTTCTCCTTGCTGAATTATTGCAGCCACCTTTAATTTCTTGTAATCCATGCCCAGTACTTTTGCAGCCTCTACGCTCATAGATTCGCCAAATTGCTTTCGTTCTCCAAAGACTATTGGTCTCCTGGTAGGATTGCCTGCATCTGATACAAGATCAAATTTTGCTGCTATAGATTGACCAGAAACTCCCAGTTCCCTGTAGGCGCTATATTCTCTTGAGCCGATAGAAAAGGTTAGATGAACAGATGAAGAAGATGAGCCTCTACGTATAAGGTTCTTATTTGATCTTCTAGTATGCTCTCCAAATAAAGCAAATGTCATAGCGTCAATGACGCTTGACTTACCAGAACCATTATGTCCTACAAAGATCGTAATTCCCTTATTAAGCATTAGTGTAGTGTTTGTATGTGAGATAAAGTTGTGCATCTTGATGCCATTGATCATATTATTATTTTCAACCACCCTTCTCCTCCTTTTTCATTCCTTTTTTTGTATTGTTATAGAGTCGCCATATGAGGTCTAATGTTGCACTAGAATCTCCACGTCCTGCTAAGGGTAGAATTTCATTTATAGCAAGCGATGTCAGATCTTCTGATTTTAACGCTTCCTTTGCAAGCCTTTGCAGTTCGTTATCGATGTCAGCAGGTTTTCCATCATAAGCTGTATGTAATGACACCTGCTCTTCTTCTACTGGCTGCCACACATAATGTAGACAAAAATCATTTAGTTTTATTAGTTGTGCTGCTACAACTTTTGAATTAATTTGTTTTCCCGATATCCTTAACATTATAACGGGTTTCTTTTCATAATTTCTGAGTTTTTTAATAATAGTGGCCAGTTGATCGACAATTGATTTGTATTCTATATCTACTGCAAACTGAGCTCTTCTCCTTTCTAACTTAACCCAGTTAGTTCTCACTTCTTGTGCAGATACATCTGTCAGAAAGAAACCCTTATCAACATCCTTGATTCCCTCACTAGGACTTAGGTCTATGGAACCTGGATATGCTATCAAACTATTATTAAGATAATCAAATCTCTTTTCTACATGATCATGATAATGACCCATAGCATAGTAGTCAAATCCTTTAGGAAGGTCAGTAGAAGCCAATTCGCCGGCAAACCTGTTAAAATCTACTAGACCCTGATGAAGGACAAGAATGTTCTTATTATTTTTTCCTTCTATACCTACTTGCTTTTGTTCTTTTACCATCTGTTCAGTAATTTTAAACTTTTGTAAAAGACTTTCAATGTTACTTTTCCTCTCCTTATTAAAACCGAAAATAGTGATGCCATTATATCTTACTGGTTGGTTTTCTTCTAGTCTGGTGGCCAATTTTAAATCATGGAAGACATAAGGAACAGGAATATCCTGCAATCTGGTAATATCATGTTCGCCGAGAATAAAGAACACAGGAATAGATCTTTCTTTTAGTTTCTTAAGCTGATTTGCCAACTTGATTATTGATGATCCATTTGGTCGTGGAGTATGAAAAACATCACCTGCAACTATGACTATTTCTGCATGTTCTGATATTGATTTGTCAACAGCTTCTTCAAATACCTCATAAACATCTTCTTCTCTTTCATGTAGATTGAATTGTGAATATCCAAGGTGAGTGTCAGATATATGGGAAATCAGCAAAGCAAATGTTCAAAAGAACTAAACCGTGAAAGATTATATCTATTTTGATATACTTGAATCTGTATTAGATATGATACTATTACTAACAAATTTTGCAGTAGATCTAATTGTTATTGATCATCCACCTGTATAAGATTTTACAGTTGATTTTATATATTTAAGCCATACATAATGAAGCATTCTATACATGTATATATATATATATAAAAATACGTTAGGAATATCATAATCCTGAATTCGTGAATCATATCTTAGAGAGAATCTCTGTCTTGTTCTTTCTGCAGAGACTATGTTATGATCTTATTAATATGCCCTTTTTTGTCTGCTATTTTTATTTCATATGCTATTCTTCTTCCCATGCTCATTGGCTCATCAAAAATTAATGTAGAATATGGTGAGCCATCAAGGTAGAGGTTTGTTCCAGCAACGATCCTTGCGGAAAACTCAAAAGTTGTAAATTTTCCTTCTTGGTCATACACACCTTCAAGGCAAAAAGGACCTGTCATTCCTGGAGGCACAAGCCTTTTTGCTGCTTGTACAAACCTTTCCCCCATCGAATAAACTTCCTCTAACAATGATTCTCTTAAAACAAGTGGAATATTGCCAATGACATTATATGACGATACTTCTAATCCTATACTTATCTGTTGGTTAGCTGGGATTCTACCTATGCTGTCGACATCAGACTCATATCGTCTATCCACACCCATGAGTTCAAGCCCATTTGTAATAGGAGAATAAAAGAATTGTAGATAGATTGGAACGCCTATGACATATTCTTGTATATATAAATCATATTCACTTTTGATCATTTTTTGTTTGATCAATTTTTTAGCACCTTCTTCGAAAGTATCCTTGTTCCAGACCAGAAAATAGCCACGTCCCCCTGCTGCTCCATGCAATTTTACAATACATAATTTATCAATATCATCTTTTGATTTGATAGACTTGGGAGTTCTTAGTCTGGATTCCTCCATCAATTTCTGTTTTAATTCTCTGTCTGATTCCCATCGCAGAATCCATTTATTACCAAAAATTGGTGTAGCAATCCTTTCAATCTGCTGACTACTCATATAAGCGATGAATGTCCCATGGGGTATGATTATAGAATTAGTTCGCTTGAAAAGTTTCTGATATGATTCACCTAAAATTTCATTAAATCTTTCCACTACAATCATATCATCAATGAAATTAAACCTCTTGTAAAGGTTAAGACGTTTTTTCTCACATATAAGTAATGTTTTAAAGCCTTCATCTTTTGCACCCTTTAGTACCTGTAAAGAGCAATGAGATCCTAGGGTAGCAATAGTATATCTTTTCTTATTTATTGACTTCTTTACCATCGTGGAGTTAATTATATTATGTGTGTTTATAATATACTTTGTATATTATCATGTTACTCTAAAAATAAATCATGGTGATAATGAGAATACATATTGCTGAACGTGTCTTCTTATATATATATATATAACATAAAAAATTGATGCATCAAATTCTAAAAATTATTTAGGAACCTATAATGGGCTGATAGATTGATAATTTACGCTATTATCATTCTCAATTTGAGTGATTTAGTGTTAGAGTACGAAGATTTGTTATTTTATTTATCTATCTGTTTGTTGTTGTTATTATCATCTCCTTGCCATTTTCATCAATTAATGAATTAGTGACTCCATAAATTGGCTGTCCTTTGAAGTGGTTATCAGTTGCTTTTGGATCTACAATAAGGTGAATTGTATTAAGTTTCTCGATATATATTGTTGTGTTTACATTTGTCCATTTGCCAGTGCCATTAGTTTTGACATCTACCTTTCCATCAAACATTGTGGTACCAGTTGGATTTAATTGAACATTTGTATTATTGTCAGCCTTAAAACCAGTTACACTATGGGTATGACGTTCTGTCCCATTAATATTTATCATAGTAAAATTTGCCATAAATTCAGTTACCTTTCCTCCGTCCACATTCAAGTTCCAATCACCGGTTAGAGCATATGATACCTTTTCTTTTGCTTTTGTGAATGTTGTCGTCATATTTGTGATTCCGGATGTCATCATCATACCTGTTTTGTTAGTTGTTGTCATTGTCTGTGATTTATTGCCAATATTAACAGTATTGTTTGTTAATGAGCCCGTGTCAGAGAGAATTAAAGTAGCTATCAAACCTCTGGCAGAAAATGTGTCTATTACTTCTACAGCAGTGTTCGTATTTGTTTGTCCAAGTGCTGATAATTGTAAAGGGTTACCAGTTGTAGAGGCAAAAATGAGTCCAACATATAATAATAAAAATAGAACCGTTATAGATATTTTTTCTACGGAGTAATATGAAATCTGTGACAATTAATTCAATATGCTACCAATTCTTGGTTAAAAAACATGGTGTTAAAAACTGTCTTCTTTACCTTTCTTTTATATCCATGAAACTTTGTGTCCTATTTATTTTTACTAAAAGTTTTTTACTTTAACCTTTATTTGTTTTGCTTATTTTTTTTACCTGCTCTGCCAGTATTGAATTAATTTCTGTGTCTGTTCCACTTCTTAGAGAAATTGCAGTGACTCTAAAGGCCTTGTTACACAACTTTCCTAATTGGACAGAGTTACCATCAAACTGATAAATAGGAACATTAGATGACCCTGCTTGTTCTTCTAGTTTTGCTTTATCATCAGAATTGATAGATCTAGAAATAATTATGAGCTTCGAACCCTTTACAGAACTGAGAACCTCTCTTATTCCACTTTTGTATTTGTTGTTAATTATTGCATCCTTAACTACTCTCTCTATTGCCTTCACCATTTTGTTCTTCCACTCGCATGTAGAGATCTACCATTCCAGTACCCACTGGTACAGTAGCGCCTACTATAACATTTTCTGTCACACCCCTTAATGGTTCAACCTGTCCTTCCAAGGCTGCCCTTGCAATAGTTGGAACTGTAATTTCAAACGCTGCTCGTGCCAGAACTGATGTCTTGGTTCCGGCAATACCATGTCTACCAATCTGCTGTAGATACCCTTTTGATGTCATTAGGTCCGCTACAAGCATAATATGCCGTGTATCAACTTCTAGTCCCTGCTCTTCCAGAGTGTTTGTAATTTCTTTAACAAGTGCAGTCCTAGCAGCTTCTATTCCAAGTGTTTGCCATATTTCATAGACATTGTTTGTTGTTACTCTTGAAGTATCGATACCATTAATTGCTACCACTTTTGCAAGGTTAGATCCTGCAGTCTGAATAACCCATTCCTCGTCCTGCTTTACGATAGTAACCCTTTCAATATCCGATACTCCCTTAACTCTAGTATTGAGCAGCTTATTCCTTAATGTTAAAAGAGTCTGTGCATCCGGCTCATCAGATACCGTGATCTTAATAAAAAACTTCTTTTCGTTCACCGCAATATCGTACTTCTTCTTTGATCCCTTTAGTATTTCATAGACCTCCTTTAGATCACAACCTCGCTCTGTAAGTTTAGCTTCAGAAAGATGAAATGTTAGTATACCACTGTAATCAATATCAGCTTTCTGAATAACATCGTTTACTCTGGTGAAGAGAATTTCTCTTGCAACTTCTAGTGCTTTTTCTCTAGATACCCGGTGATCTTTGTCAAGATATATATCCATAGTTGGCGTAACAGGTTTCTTTCTGGCGTCTACCAATTCAATTAATCTCGGAAGACCAAGAGTAACATTTCTCTCCTTTACTCCAGCAAAGTGGAATGTTCTAAGTGTCATTTGGGTACCAGGTTCACCTATAGACTGTGCGGTTACAACACCAACTGCTTCTCCAGGCTCTGCCATTGCCCTTTCAGTAAGATCAAGTGTCTTTTTTAATACCTTCTCAACTCCTTCTTTGCTCAATCTGTTTTCAAAGAGAGCCATCTCCAGGTCATTTCTTAACCTTGGATTAAGGTTTTCAGCATATTTTGCTACAATATTCTTAATATCATGTTCGGTTGCTTTCCTACCTTCATCAACCACAGATTTGCTTTCGATTAATCTTGAGATGTTAACAGACTCACCATGATCACTTTTTGCCGGGTCTATTCCATCCTCACCATACAGATATTGAATAATGTTTCCGTGCGGATCTCGCACAGTTTGATCATATTCTATTTTTAGATGCTCAAGAGCATTAATCAATCTTCTCTGCATGTAGCCAGATTGCTGTGTTCTCACAGCGGTGTCTACTAAACCCTCTCTACCACCCATTGCATGGAAAAAGAACTCTAATGGGCTTAAACCATCTCTATAGTTTGACTTTATGAAACCCTTTGCATCAGGATTTGTGTCATTTGTTTTGAAATGCGGCAGAGATCTGTTGTGATATCCTTTATGGATTCTTTTTCCTCTGATAGACTGCTGACCCAATACTGCTGTCATTTGACCAATGTTTAGTGTAGAACCCCTCGCACCAGTAGATGCCATGATTACACCAGAGTTATCGGCTGGAAATGCCCTATCTGCAGTCTTGCCAGCTCTATCCCTTGCCCTGGATAGCTCGTTGACTACGTATAACTCAAGAGCCTCTTCTGGAGCAAGACCTCTAGTTAACGGCAGCGTTCCCTCTTTGTATTGCTGTATTAGTTCATGAACCTTGTCATATGCTTTTTGGACAACATCATTGATCTCCTTTTTTGTCACCTCATTTAACCACAGATCAGAATAACCATAAGTAAATCCTCTGTGCGTAATATAGGTCTTGAGCATAATAAGTATTGAATCAAGGAATTTCCTGGCTGTGTCATTACCATAATCTTTTGCAATTCTATGCAGAACGCTATCTGGTTCCTCGGCACCGATGGAGGCTTTGTCGATAACCCCACTAATAAGTTCGCCATTCTTTATTATAACATCCTTCCCTTCACCCTTGGCCGCCTTGTTCCATTTCGATGTAATAATGAAGTTAAAGTCATTAGGAAGGAAGATTGAGAAAAGCTGTTTACCAGAATATAATTTCAATCCATCTTTGTTTATTTTTGGTTCTGGGAGGGACCCCTTGTAACCACCGATCAGAGCTAAATTTGCAAATTCTTCTTTTGTCAGAGTTGTCTCATCTCGAGTTAGAATAAATGCTCCTGTGATAAAGTCTCTTATTGCACCGATAATTGGCCCGCCATACCTTGGCGAGATCAGCTGGTCCTGAACTCTCATCAACAAAACAGCTTCTGCTCGCGCCTCTTCACTTTGTGGAACATGCAGATTCATTTCGTCACCATCAAAATCGGCGTTATATGGCGGACAAACAGCTGGATGCAATCTAAAAGTACGGTATGGTAGCACCCTTACATAATGAGCCATAATCGACATTCTATGCAATGATGGCTGTCTGTTAAATATTACAACATCTCCATCGGATAGATGTCGTTCTACCATATAACTGGCTGCTAATGAATCTGCAACTGTCTTCCTATCACTAACATAATCTAACCTTATCTTAACCCCATCAGGCCTGATAATATAGTTAGCACCAGGATAGATATTTGGACCATTAATGACTAATTTCTTTAACCTTTCAAGGTTCCAGTGGGAGACGGTTTCTGGAATAGTAAGTTTCTTAGCTACATCCACGGGAACTCCAACATTTGAAATTGCAAGATTGGGGTCTGGAGATATTACAGTTCTACTTGAAAAGTCTACTCTCTTACCAGAAAGCGAACCTCTGAACCTTCCCTCTTTACCCTTCAATCTCTGAGTGAGTGTCTTAAGTGGTCTGCCTGATCTGTGATGAGCCTGTGGAATCCCTGAAACTTCATTATCAAAGTATGTAGTGACATGGTACTGAAGTAGATCTACTAAATCTTGTACAATGAGCGGAGGAGTCCCTGCTTCCTTGCTTTCTTTTAATCTCTGATTGACCCGGATGATGTCGACAAGTTTATGTGTCAAATCATCTTCTGATCTGATTCCAGTTTCGAGGATGATGGAAGGCCTAACTGTTACTGGTGGTACTGGTAGGGCTTGCAGTACAAACCATTCAGGTCGAGCGGTTGTTGGATCAGATCCTAAAAGTATTAGATCATCATCAGGAATATGAACAAGCCTCTCTCTAATTGTAATTGGTAGAAGCCTATTTTCGCCAGCGTCAGTTTTTTCTACAAAGATCGTTGGTTTCGTGAATACTAGATCGTATTGTTCCTTTTGACAATGGGGACAAACTTTTACCTTTTTCGCCTTTTCAATGATTTCATCCTTGACATTTTCCAATGTGATTACTGCATATGCTGCCTTACTTTCTCTAAGAAATTTATATCTAGATAAATCCTCTGGTTCTAGTTTGATTCTATTGCATGATCTACATGTAATTAAAAGCAGTTTATGAATATCATCAACAAATGCGATATGTAATACTGGTTCAGCTAGCTCAATGTGGCCAAAGTGGCCAGGACATTTTGCAGAGGTATTTCCACAGGTGGCACATTTCTGACCTGGCTCTAGTGTTCCAAGTCGGTTGTCCATCAAACCGCCTTGAACTGGCATGCCATCTTCATCGTACGTTTCTGGAGCAGTAATCTCTGCTACGCTAAGCTTGCGTACTTCTATTGGAGACCATACACTAAACTTTATACCACCAAGGATTTTCACTGAATCTTCCATTTTTATCACATTATCTCCTTATAATCACATATACTCCTATACCTTATCCTTTGCAAGCAAACGTGGAGCTATATTCAAGCTCATCATTTCTTGCAATAGCAGCTTAAATGCATAGGCAATTACTACTGATGAAATCTTTGCCTTCTCTCCACATACCCTGCAAATATATCTCCTCTGCTTAACATCATAATAAGCTAGTAGACCGCAGCGTTCGCAGACATTCACTTCCGCCTTGTCAGATTCTTCAAGCAATCTGTCCTTGAGCATCATTGATGCACCATACGCAACAAGGCAATCTCTTTCCATTTCCCCAAATCTAAGACCTCCTCCACGTGCTCTGCCTTCTGTTGGCTGTTTTGTAAGCATCTGGACCTGTCCTCTAGCCCTGCTATGGATTTTATCAGCAACCATATGGTGAAGTTTCTGATAATATACTACGCCAACGTATACATCAGCAGGAAATCTCTTTCCAGTTCTACCATCATACATAGCTTCTTTACCTGTATATTTGAAACCGTATTGTTCCATTATGGCTCTAATATCATCCAGTTTCTCACCAAGGAATGCAGAGCCTTCAACTATTCTACCTCTAAGTGAAGCAGCCTTGCCTCCAAGAGATTCCATAAACTGTCCAACAGTCATTCTTGAGGGGAATGCATGCGGATTTATCATAATATCAGGAACAACCCCATCTTCAGTATAAGGTAAGTCTTCTTGGCTTACTAGCATACCCACAACTCCTTTCTGTCCATGTCGTGACGCAAATTTGTCGCCAATTTCAGGAATACGCATATCACGTACCCTAATCTTGTACATCTTACCTCCTTCGATAGATTGAGTCATAATGACAGTATCGACAACACCGTTTTCTGATGGTCTTACACCAACTGAGGTGTCTCTACGATAAGGACCTTTCACTTCAAATTCCTTGTATTCTTCCATAAACCTTGGAGGAGAGGTTCTCCCAATCAGAATATCGCCCCCTGTTACTACTGCTTCATGTATTATTGCTCCATCTTGTTCTAGCAATCGATATGCTTTTTCTCCTCTGTAACCTCTGATGTTTGCATCAGATGCTGGAAGCTCAAAGTTGTCTTTCATTCCGCCTGGATATTGCTTCGCTTCTGCTTCATAAACTCTGTAAAAAAATGTTCTTCCAAGACCTCTGTCAATAGAAGACTTGTTAAATACTATCGCATCTTCAATATTATAACCTTCAAAGGGTAAAACAGCTACCACACAATTTTGACCTGTTGGACGATCATCTAGACCTAGCAGGCTGATTGCCTTTGTACTTACCATAGGAATTTGCGGATATAGCATAAAGTGTTGCCTTACGTATGTGCTGGCATTCATTAATGGTGTGGAAAATCCAAGACTTTGCTTTGCCATAGCACTCTCATATGTGTTTCTTGGTGACTGATTATGTTCCGGATAGGGAATAATTGATGCTCCAACACCAAGGATTGCAGACGGGAAGATTTCCAAATGTGTATGTGTGTTTTCAATCTTTCTTGGATCGATAGCAACATAACAATTCTCCTCTTCATTTGCATCTACCAATTCAATTATGCCCATATAAAGAAGGTCTGTCCACGATAGAAATTTCTTGGAAATCTTTTCGATTGTTTCCTGGTTCATCAGTGCATTGCCTTCTTTGATTACTGCCAATGGTCTCAATACACGGCCTGCATTGCAACTAATGTATAGCCTCTTTATAGCATTTTCATTCAACGATGAGTAAAAGTAAATTCCAATATGGGGATGAATCTTGCCAGATCTTCTCATAGATCTCAACATGTTTGCTAGCTGCTGTCCATTCTCTACATACCCTATTAACTGCCCATCCACAAATATTCTGCTTCCAATTCCCCTTAATTCCTCACTGGCTTCATCTACGTGCTGAACCCCAAGTTCGTATAACTTTTCCACAATTTCTGCCGAGGGTACGCTGACTGAAATTACTGCTGAAAGTGCAAGGTTCTTTACCAGACCGCAGTTAGAACCTTCGGGTGTTTCCGCAGGACAAATTCTTCCGAAGTGTGTAGCATGTAGATCTCTAGCTTCAAAGTTAGGTTGGCTTCTACTCAAAGGTGACTGAATTCTACGCAAGTGGCTTATAGTAGACATATAATTCGTTCTATCAAGAAGTTGTGTCACTCCTACCCTACCTCGTCCCCAATTCCCTGTTGCAATTGCATTATTCAGCTTATCTGAAATAATACCTGGTCTTACAGCAGCAGCTACGGCATTAATACCACGTTTTTGACCTGATCTTTCTAGCTGATATTTCATGTCTCTTATTAGATTTCGAAATGCAGTTCTGAATAGATCCGCAAGCATTTGACCTGCAAACTTGATAACTTTATTGCCATAGTGATCTTTGTCATCAGTGTCTATCCATCCTAACCTTAGCTCAATCAGTTTGCTTGCTGCTTCCCCAAGAAATAATGCTTTTTCATGTCTATTATCAGGGTTCTTACCAAGATGAGGTAGCAGGCCCCAATCAAGCAGTGTTTCTGCACGCTTTATCTGAAATTCTTCAAGCATACCAGGAGCGATTCGCTTACTGACGTATATAATAGCGTCTCTGCTTGTTACTATATCACTTGATTTTTCAAATGATGGCTCCAGTTCATCTTGAATTGTATTGTTTAATGATACCGCATTTGCAATATCTCTGTCTGATTCCAAGCCCAATGCTCTTATGAGAGTAATTAATGGAATATCTACTGGGGAACCTGGAATTTTAGCAACTATCGAGCCGTCTGGCCTCATGATAAGTTCTAGTTTAGCCCTATAACCTACTATTGAAGAATATACTTTAGCCTTGTAAAGAAAGGTGCCAGTTGCTTCTTCAGCATCGACAATGATTTTGTTATATGAGAGGTCTTCAAGACCAACTATTACTCGTTCAGAACCGTTAATAACAAAGTAACCACCCGGATCACGCGGATCTTCACCTAGTTCAATTAGTTTAGATTCAGGTGAGTTATGCAAAATGCATGCATTGGATTTGACCATAACGGGCATATCTCCTATATGAATAAATCTAGATTCTATAATCTTGCCATCCTCTACAATGCTACATTCAAGCATAGCTGGCGATGCGTATGTAAGGTTGCGAAGTCTTGCTTCCATAGGTGCAACATGTGTTATAGAACCGTCAAGTTCCATTATCCGTGGTTGTTGAAGTTTTATCTTACCTAACTTTATCTTATAAGGATATTCAGCTGTCTCGATCTCAATTTCGCCCACTTCATTGGTAATGCTCTGAAGACCACGCTCCATGAATTCATTATAAGAATTCAAGTGCTGTCTTGCAACACCCTCTCTTTTCAAAATGTCATTAATTATAGGCCACATATCAATAAAATCCTCTGTCATTGTGTCTACCTGTCCTCTACCACATACCGGTAATATACACTTTCACCTGCAGTTGGGCTCTTTCTTGTGATCTTGATGATATCACCAGGCCGTACATCAAGATCTTGAAGACCTTTATCACTTATCATAATATATGGGAGTTGGCTGGATCTCGCACTATATTTTTTTAAAATCCCTTCTGCCTTATCTCTAGGCAGAATTTCATGCTTTGGTTGATAAACATGATTCGTAATTTTGATTACTTTCTTTTCAGATGACAATTCTATTCCGATTCCTCCTTCTCCTTTCCTCACTTATTTTATTGTAAAATGGCTTTTGCTCAATAGAAAACATTTCCAAGTCTTTCTTTTTGATATAAGAAGGAACATATATAAGTACTCTGACAGCCTTACCGGATACTTCTAACAAATCTTCTTTCTCTTTCTTTGGATTTTTCAACGTCTATATTTGGAGGCAAGATTCGAATCAAAGAACCTAGTAATTTCTACACACTAAAAGGATAAATAGTGATGAAAATATAGCACGTTAGGTGTGTATCTGGAGAATATGGTTTCCAAAGCATATGTATTAGTAGGTATATTATTACTATTAGCTGCATCATTAGTTGGTACAAACTCAGTAATAGGAGTAGCATCTGCACAGAACAATTCTATAAATGTAACAGTCCAAGGTAACAAAACAACTATAACAGCAGAAAAAGGTCAAGCAGCAACAACTGCTCCAGCTCCAACTGTAACAGTCCAAGGTAACAAAACAACTATAACATCAGCTGCAGCTCCAACTACTGCTGGTGGTGGTGGCAATAAAACATACAGCTTAAACATCGGTGGCAAAACTTATCCAATCAAATATCAGATTACAGGTAATGGTAATAAATTAAATAATATTATACCACAGAAGGATAATGCAACACTCCTTGCAAACATTGTTTCGACGTCAGATGGAATATTGACAATTGAGCTTCCAAGGAACATAATAGATTCCAAAAAACAAGGAGGTATTGATGACGATTATGCAGCCTCTGCAGATGGTCAAGATACAACTGCTAATGAAATAAAAAATACTAATCAAGTAAGAACATTGGCAATTGATTTTGATAAAGGCACCAATCAAATTGAAGTCACAGGTGATCATATAGTGCCAGAATTTGGTAGTGGTAGTAGTGCAATTGCAGCAGCAGCAATTGTATTTGCAGTAGTAACAACAATTGGGATCTTGGCAGCTGGTACAAAGTACAGAAGACTATTTGGTTTTATGCCAAGAGGACAGTAGAATAATAACTTACTTTACTTTTTTGTGGCTGGTAAAAAACATAATTAACTTTTTATATAGTTAACATGAGAGATTAAGAAGTATAAAGGATATTCTTATACATCGGTTGTGCAATAACAGCAGCTGAAAAAGGTGCCTTGATGAATTGGTATGGCTTCATATAGAGAGACAGATATTGTTAATGCAATTTATATTGATAATAGGAGAGATTTCAGTATTCTTACCATAGTATTCAGAAGTACCTTCTTCTCTCCTTGCCTGATCTGTCGTTGTGTTGCAACTTGCGATTTAAAATAAATTATCTACTATAAATGTACCTGTTAATAAAGTACCATAATTTAGTAAAACAATATGATGATATTTATTGGAAAGAAGCTTTCTCCTGTTTCCCCTGTGATGACAAATAGTAATTAGCTAATGTATCCCATATCAGGCGATTTGTTAGGCGTGGGCTGTTGACCCTCCAATACCCTTCCTGTTCTTCCGCCCATTTGTTGTTCTATAGTTTGGATCAACATTTCAGTGTCTTTTGCTCTTTTTTCAAGACTAGTCATATTGACCTTCATACCAATGATTTGAAGTAAAGCTTCCAAAATTGATTTGGAAGCCTTCGCATCAACTACGTAGCCTGATGTTTCTCCCAAAAGACAGGTACCTTTAATTTCCCGAAGTTTTGCGATACCGATAATAAGACCATTCATCCCCGTAATGCTACCACTATCCATTGCCGAGATATTTCGTTCATTAAATGACTTTACAATATCTGAATCAGTTGCTGTTCCGAAAACCCGCGGCTTGTCTACAAACGCGCCCGTAATGTATGCTGCTAAAGTAAAAACTTGTTGGGTATTAAATTTTGCAGCAATATCCAAGATCTCTTCTGCAAGAATATATTCAGAATCAGGATCTGCAGGTTGTGAGTCCCCTGTTAGTATTAACAAACTTCTATCAGAAGACATAGGTCCATGTACATAAAAAATCGTGTTTTTTACTAGATCTGCTGTCCCATCTGACCTAATCATTACCTGAGGAGGAAATGAAGTGCAGTAAATATCAGCAAGGAGTTTTGCATCAAGCTCTTGAATCAAATGATCAACTGCCATCTTTCCAACGAATCCGCTTCCTGGAAAACCACAGATCAGATAAGGTGATCTTAACTCTGGTAGAGTAGCTGACGAGTAATTTACTTTAATTGCTGTTCGTGACATAGACTTTAATCTAAATAATAGGCTTTAAAGTCTTCCTAAGCATATACAGATTATTGTTGTGTACAGATCTATAGATTAGATCCAAAAGTTGCTTTTATTTTAATGCTAGAATGGGTCTAAACTCATTTAAAACGAGAAAAAACTATATAACATAACCAAATCATTAGCAAACAAAACAACCGGGAGCAACTTCCTTTTTCTGAGCCGAAGGAGACTCTTTGATATATGGTTCATATAGCATCATTATACACAACCTAGTAAAGATTAGTTGATTTCTAAACTCATAAGAATCTAGATATATGATGTATATTATTATGACCGATGAAAGCGTTAGCAAAATAAAAGAATCCAGACCATCAACAAAAAAACTTGATAAAAATGGAAAGGCAATAGCCGAAGCATCAAAAACAGAATACAATACCTATGAACTAGATCCTTCGGGACAAGAACAATCGGTTTCTGCTAAGGCTAGAGATGCCGGGGAGTCACTAAAAGATCTTATCTATTCAGCCATAAAAAAAACAAAGAATGTAGCAGAAGAGAAAACTCGCCATATTAGAGCCCAATCTTTAGAAAGGAAATCAAAAGAGGATGCAGAGGATATACAAGCTTTACACTCAAAGATTGACAAGGTGAATATAGTGTTCGAGGAGACAATGGCGGAGATACCCAAAGAATCATATGACGTGCAGGAAAAGTTGTTAATTGCTTATAAAAAATTGCTCGAAGAACAGATCAATATAATTAATGCAAGGCTGCATATGGCTAAACGGCTTAAGTCTAGCTATAGGATTCCTTTTCTCAATGTCAATATAACCTAATCTATTGTAATAACAAAGATATTTGTATATTAGTATACTTACTCGTAAGTGAGCGGTTAAACCACATATTATTATCTATACTTCGTCAATATGGTGGGTCCTTTATTCATAAAAGTTTATACTTTATATACTAATTTACGCATCACTTTTTGAAATAAGTTTATTGACTGGTTGTAAAAAAACTCTTTGAACAGCAAATAAAGCTCATTAGTGCAAGACTACACATATGGTTAAACTACTAAAGCCTAACGTATAATCATTAAATAATGGATATGTCTTGTATAGGAAAAAGTTACTCTACAAGCAATTTGCTTGCGATATCTTTCACTACTACCGACTTTATATTGACGAACTCTTTGATGCCATATTCTGATAATTCTCTTCCTATACCTGAATGTTTTATTCCACCAAATGGAAGTCTAGGATCTGATTTCACCATTTCATTCACTGAAACAATTCCGCTTTTAATTTGTCGCGCCAAGCGTATACCTCGTTCGATGTTGTTTGTCCATATGCTCGCCCCAAGACCAAATTCTGAGTCATTCGCCTGTCTAACAGCTTCATCTTCATTATCTACAATGATAATTGGGGCGGCTGGTCCGAACACCTCCTGTTTTACAACTTCCATTTCATGATTCACATTTGAAATTATCGTTGGTTCATAGAAATATCCATCTCTATTGACAGTCTTCCCCCCTGTCAATATTAAGCCACCTTTCGATTTTGCATTCTCTACCTGTTTTATCAATGCTTGTCTTTGACTTTCTCTTACTAACGGTCCAACGGTTGTCTTAGAGTCCATAGGATCTCCAATGACTTCTGCTTCTGTATTTTCCACAAATAGCTTTGTAAATTTTTCTGCAACCTCCTTTACAACAATAAACCGTTTTGCCGCAATGCAACTCTGACCAGTATTAAGAAGCCTGGCTTGGGTAGCCATATGGGCAGTTTGGTTTAAGTCTGCATCCTCAAGAACAATAAATGGATCACTTCCACCTAGTTCTAAAACAAATTTTTTCAAATCTTTGGACGCAAGCTCAGCTACCCTTTTTCCTGTATTAATGCTTCCAGTAATAGAAACTGCATCTATTCCTCCTTGTATCAGCATTTCTCCTACCCTATAATCACCAATTATAGATTGAAAAACATCTTGTGGAAAGCCTGCATCTCTGAATGCCTGTTCAATTTTCACAGCACTCCCCATAGATATGCTTGAATGTTTCAAAATTCCAACGTTTCCTGCAGTTAATGCAGGAATAGCAAATCTCATGACTTGCCAAAAAGGAAAGTTCCAAGGCATAATAGCAGCAATTACTCCAAGAGGCTCAAAGGACACAAAACTCTTACGGAATTCAGTTGGAATCAATTCATCACTTAAGAAAGACTCTGCATGTTCAGCATAGTAGTCACAAGCCCATACACATTTCTCTATTTCTGCTATAGATTGCCGGACTGGCTTGCCCATCTCTTCAGTAATGAGTCTTGCGTATTCATCTTTATTTTTCCTAATAACTCTAGCCAACCTTCTAATATATGAGGTGCGTTCGGAGATGTCCAATTTTTTCCAATTTTGAAAGGCTATCCTAGCATTCTTGATTTTACCACTAACCTCATCATTGCTCATGTTATAATAATCTGCAATAACTTTTCCTGTAGCGGGATTAATTGTCTGGAACTTTTCAGTCATACTTAGTCATATTTCGAATACTAATATAAACGCAAATTAGGAATTATGTTCCCGCGGGCAGGATTTACTCCAAAAAGGTCTTGACCAATTTTGTTTGAGCCTGCGACTCTTCGGTTACTGCAAAATGTAAGCCCGATAGGCTGATTCACGTGGTCAGCTCATGATTATGCTGTCAATTAGCCGACGTCTACAGCCGAAAGCTCTACCAGGCTGAGCTACCGCGGGACATTTCGTTTGTTGGTTAAATGCTATATAATTGTGACTGGATTAAGCAATACTAACAACGGTTCTGGTTTAATATTCTTAGAATCTCGAGTCAGAATATTAGAGAGAGATATGAGAACAAGAAGACGATAACAGTAATAGGCTAGATTAACCATATATCTACGATAATAATATGGGTAAATTGAATTTGGCTCATTCACCCTCTTGGGATTATTACCATCAGTGCCATAAAGATAGACTGCATTGTTATTTAGAAGTATCATCAGCATCAGACGACTTAACTCTAGAAGAAGTTTGCCCTATATGGTCTGAGAAATTTAGGAACGGACTTGATGAGAAAGACAGGTTCATACTGTCTAGAGATTCCAAGAGGTGCTTAGTAGGCGAAGCATGGGGATTTACTGGAAGACAAGCTGGATACTACATAGCTCCTTTAATTCCTCTTATCGGTTGTTGGACCTGTATAAAATATGGTCAGAAATTTGGCAAGATTGCAAAGAAAAAGCAATCATCATCTAACACTAGTAATGATGATGATTTTGAACCCTTAATTTCAGAATTTCTAAGACATTGGAATCAGAAACATAAGAGTATTACTAGGAGTAGGATCAAACAGCGCACGCGCGCGCACACACACACTCCTTAGCTAAAGATAATGCTTGAACCTTTTCTCTATCGGCTTCAGTGTTCTTCTATGTTTTCCATGTTTATCTTATATGTAAGGGAGTAAAGATGTTCTTAACAATAAAAGGTATAATAACATCTAGTACTAACTTTTAGCTATGAATTAGGTTTATTGAATTCCAATGTGGTGCTTGCTTCTGATTGCTCCCTTTTAAAAATTTGGTTTTTTGTTTTTATTTTGCCCATTTAAATGAAAAGTGAATTATACAGAAAAAAATTGTCTCACAAAACCAGACAATTATTAATGATCTAAATACCGTGCTATATCCATAGAAAAATATGAAATAATTCTGTCAGCACCTGATCTTTTTATTGATGCAAGTGAAATGATCTTCCACTCTTCTTCTTCAATCCATCGATGTGCTGCGGCCGCTTTTATCATGGAATATTCCCCTGACACATTCTGTACCACAGTGGGAAAACCAAATTTTTCTTTTATCATACATATGAGATCTAAATATATTAGACCAGGTTTTACCATCACCATATCTGCTCCTTCGTTGATATCAGCTTCTATCTCCCTCAAAGTCTGTTTTGGATTAGTATAGGCTATCTGATATGATGACTTATCTATTTTATGATCACTTGTTGTAGAGAATGCCGCTGCTCTAAATGGTATATATAGCGAAGAAAAATGCTTAGCTGAATAAGGAAGAATTTTAATTTTTTGAAATCCATATTCGTTAAGAGACTTCCTTATTGAATAGACCTCTCCATCCATCATTGATGAAGGCGCAACTATATCCGCACCAGCTTCTGCATGACTGAGAGCGATTTCAGATAGAATATGTAAGGTAGCATCATTGTCAACTTTATTTTTAACAACTAACCCACAATGCCCTGATAAATTGTATTGACATACGCATACATCTGTTATGATGTTTATCGTATCGCCAAAGTTTTTTTTAATATTTTTTAAAGCCTGTTGTACTATTCCATATTTATGTGCCGCAGAATGTCCTCTTTCTTTTCTTCTCTCTGGTATACCAAATAGGATTATTGAAGAGATTCCTGCATCAACGACCATCTGAATATATTGTACGAGTTTTTTTAAGGGTATTTTTGCCATGCCTGGCATTGTATTAATTTGTTGCACCTCTTTTTCTAGCCCTTGAACTATAATGGGATAGATTAAGTGCTCTTTTTTTAAGCCTACTATATCAAGGGCTTCTCTATATTTTCCATCATTAACATTTTGGGTCTGCAAAATTCCTAATATTATTTCAACATGAGCGTATGAATACCTTACTGCGATATTTGCACATAATAGCGTATGTCACTTTTGCTTTAAAATTAGCGTGTCTAATGCTGCAAGAAAAAGACGGAAAGTACATGTGTATATATTTCTCTCTAGACAAAGGTTGTTTATTTGCAGATATTATGAGTGCTCAATTAAAGGTATTTATAATGATGAGGACTTGCTAGAAGAAGGCGACTGACAGCAAGGGATATAGTTGAGGCATATTATTCCTTTTGTCAATATATTAATTGTGCCAATGTGATAGCAATTCCTAATATAATATTTTATTATTATTACAGATTTACGAAGAATGAGAAGAACAATCATTCAACTCTTAACTCTTACTATTTTTATCCTATCCAGAACTTTCCAGTACTCTACTTCGGCACCTTGATGGATTTTATTCCTAACCTCCTCGTCCACTGATGTTGTTTCAAAGATCTCAAAAGTCTCAAGATCCATAATTTGAAAAGTTCGATCAGAAATAGAAATTGCCTGCCCACTTCTCTTATCAATCAAAGGAACTTCGATATTGGCTGACACCGGAGCCACTAGACTGTGTTTAGAACCATCAAAAACTCCCATTGCTGCCACTCTCGCTTTTGCTGAACCATGCTTTCCCGGCTTGCTATGATCATATGAAACTATTCTACATGGTTCACCATCGATTATAATATAGGAGCCAACTTTAAGACTGCCAAGATCCATTGGCTTACTCAATACTTATCATAAAAAAAGAGAATTGTATACATAATTAACGTTTCCCTTATCTTAATTTCTCAAGTATACAGAAGCTGAGTAGGTTGCTCAATAGAACACCTTTTCTTACGACATCCCTTCTTGTTCGTTCACAGTACTTTTGATCGCTTTGATGTGTCTTTTCACCTTCAACTTCTAATACTATTACGTTCTTAGAATAAGGGAATCTAAACTTTACCTGTTGGGATGTTACAAGCTCCATATTGGCCAAGCTAGCCTTGTTTACTCGGTCTCTTTTAGCTAGAATGCTTGCAAGGTAACCCATCTCAACCTCGCCGTAAGTATATTTTGTAAAATATATCGACACATAACTGAGTTTTTCACCTGCTCTTTCAAAAAGGGCATCCTCCAAACCGAAGTTAAATGATAATCCATCTATACCATGGTTCTTGATATATTCTAAAATAGAATAGCTGTCTCTGAAAGTTGCAAGTAGATAGTGGTTTGCTCTGTTAGGAAAATATGGAAGACTTTCTTCTGAAAAGGTTGCAGTAACAAAGTAAATGTCAAGTATTTGGTCTGATTTTTTCCAATAATCTATCAATCCGTTTGATTCTTGTGCATGTGGAATACATATGTACCCTCGTGTATCTTTATCAGCATCAACAGGCAATCCAAGTTGGTAATTTGCAAAGGCATGTATATAAAGGCATATATATTATTATGTTGACTTGTTTTTCCTTTAAATAGTATAGTATGTTTATGTGGATAATATTGACAACCTGATATATGCAGTTTTATACAGACCAGGTCGCCAATATACGAAAACCTAGACGATCATTTCCCATATTTTTGGCAAAATGGATTCAGGGTTGTTGATTGTAATCTAAGGCCTTTGTGCTTATTGCAGTCTGCCATTTAGCTGAACCTGTATTCTTTAATTTAACCTTATAATATGGAATGACAGCATAGCATAGCATAGTGGAAATGGCTCCAGCAGGGTTACAAATAGCGTTCCGTATTGTTTCGATTATACTAATTTTTGGTGAGAGATCAATTCGAAACTTTGATACATAATCCCAAATTTGTTTGTGACCATTGCTTGCTCTCATAACTTGTGATATGAAATCGGACACTGTATTTGCAGGGCGAAAGTAGACTATTGCATTATCATTGTATGCAATATCTAGCCCATGTTCAAGAGCTTTGCATTGAAGGTAGAGATCTATTGCAATTATATCGTGAGGTATCCTAATTTTTTTGGCAAAATCGGAGCGAAGTGATAGAGCTCTTCCCATAACAGTATATTGTGAAAGCACCCTCTTCCTTATTGATCGTAGCCAGTTAGAAGTAAAAATTGATGCTTTGCCGGCTACACCTCTTATTGGAACCGGCATTGGATTTGCGGCACAGAGGCCCACTTTTCCTTTTATAGACCATACCAGCTGTTGTGTACAATTTTTATCTATAATCACATCTGCGTCATATAGCACTATAATATCGCCGGATGATTTTTCAAAGATTTCATTCCATGCAGCGCCAGCACCTCTTCTCTGGGAATGATGTATTAATTTAATGTTTAATGGACAATTATTATTATTATTATCTACAAAGGTATCTACTAATTGTGGTGTTTTGTCATACGAATCATCAGAAATTATGACCTCTGAGATGATAAAGTCCTCTGCATTATGTTGTACAAGTGAGCAGAGAAGATTGGTTATGTTCTTTTCTTCATTAAAGCAAGGTATACCAATTGTTATTCTCTGCATCGGTTAATTTTTTAATATCCTCTAGATATTATATATTATCCTCTATACATTTTCTAATTATCTCAGTCATTAGTCATAAAGTATACAATGGTGATTGTCTCTACTTCTTTAATATTCTGATGATTTCAACAATAATATAATAATGATAAAAAATACTTTGCGACGTTTTTCGATATAGTAACAATTATCTGAGTCATTAATACCATAATGTGGAGCTTTGAAACCGGTATGTATAATAAACTGTTTTTTTCAGCTGTTTGCATTTCTTCTATGTATCAAAATTTTTTAGTATCTCCCGAAAAATAATAATAATAATTCAAAGCACGATATTTGGAATACAAAAATCTTCGTAAAATTATTGGAGAAAAAAATTTATAAATTACCTGCTGGAATGTATCACAAAATTAATTTTTTAATCTAAAGTGCACCTTCTCCTCTCTTGCTGGAGCCGATGTCGATTACATCCTCTACTTCTGATACGAAGATTTTTCCTTCGCCGGCTAATCCTGTTCCTGTACTGCTAATGAGTTTATCGACAACTCTATCCACCATTGTATCGTTTACTACTAACATAATTGTCGAGTTTACATTAAATTCTGGCGTATAGACTGAAGTTCCTCTCCCCGAATGAAGCTGAGGTCTTGCCATCTGTCCTCTTCCTTTAGAATCATAATAAGTCAGACCACCCAGATCCAGTTCCTTTAAAGCTGCAAATGCAGCTTCTAGTCTCGCTTGTGGAATTACGGCTTCAATTCTCTTCATTTATAATGTCTAAAATCAAGGTATATTGTTTCTTTTATTAAAGTATTATGATGTATTTTTATTTTAACGTGGATTTATTTCTGTTTTGATAATTTTTTGTTATTTATATGCTATGAGTTTAAAAAATAAGGTGGCAGTATTATCGGTGATCTTCAACTCACAATTACTTTCCCTACCATGGTTGGATGTAAAGTGCAGTGATAGTCAAAAGTACCTGCTGTGCTAAATGTATAATTGAAAGTCTTTCCTGGACTCAAATAGCTAGAATCAAATAGTTTCCCTACAGGTCCCCCACTTGGCAGGCCAGAAGTTACTGTATGTAATGTAGAATCATTATTTGTCCATACAACGGTAGTTCCTACTTTTACTGTGAGAGGAGATGGATTATATGAGTTGGGGCCAGGGGTTGATGACGAACCTGCAACTATTGAAACCTGAGCTGTATTAGAAGACGTTGCTTGTCCTAATGCTGGTGTAAGGATAGAGTTTGCAGCTATACACAATACAAAGGTGGCTACTAAAAAGAATCCAGCACTAACTATTGCGAATTTGGAATTTTTATTCATTAACTTTTGAGAATGAAAATATATTATATATACATTACAAATAATTTATTTAAAGTGCAAGTATGCACATGGTTTTTTGTCTGCCATTAGCCATTACCTATAAGATTATAAGTTACTATTCATTGGTAACTTATAATGATAATGCTAATTATTATCGTATAAATTCCAATACATAAAAAAGGAGACCATAGAACAATCAACTAAATTAAAAAATCGGAAAAAAATTGAAGTGATAAAATTTGAAGGGCGATTACCCTTCAAATTTTTCATTTATGTCTACTGGTTTGCTAGTAGCAGCT
>DASQWW010000007.1:0-2901 GCA_035640055.1 Nitrososphaeraceae archaeon
AGAAAAAATACAGCCTTTGTCCTTAGCTTAAGATTGCTATTCAATGAAGTTGGAGTTGCTAACTAATGCAACTGTTGTAGATGATGCCATAAGATTTACTAAACAATCACAAGATAAAATAATATTATGTCTAAGGAGGAAGACCAAGATGATAATGAGACAAAAGAACCAGATTATCACGACGAAGACAAAGAACAATTAGAAGGGGAACAGGAAAGGGAAACAGGAGAAACAACAAACCAAGTTTTTTGAAAAATAGCAAAATAATGTAATTTTGAATTAGTTTCATTCGTGACCTATTATCGAAGAAAAAAAGAGAGTTTGTACTTATGCTATTATTATCTGCATTTTATTTGTAAAATGAACAGATAGATTTCTTTTGATCAGATGCTACCTTCCCATGTTCATCAAAGAAGTGAAAGACTCCATTCTCTGATTGCATGGATCCAAATTGACTTGAGTACACTATATTAGCCGAACTGAATGCTGTTATTATCCTCCGTTGCGCTCATTGCTCCAACAATGCCAATAATCGCTAGTATTGTTATAGTTCTTTTCATCATAAAATGGATGACTGGATATTATATGCCTTTTATAGGTTCTGCAACGTTGTGGGGGATTATCATTTTGATTATTTATTATGTCATAGAAGAAAGAGTACAAGTTCAAGCTTTGTCCTTCGCCAAGGATTGTTATGAAAAGAAACTGGATTTACTTACAAATGTTACAGTAGTTGAATATACTATATGAAGTTTGTTTGGGGTGGAGGAGACCCTAATCAGTCTAATGTCCTGTTGTAAGGACAACTCGAAACCTTGCCTTACCGCTCATCATTAGCTCGTAGGCTTCTGATGTGCGCTCGAGTGGAAAGACTTCGTTCATAGACCGCACATTGGAAAGGGCACTGAAGGAGAGGGTATCTTGAGAATCGATTGACGACCCGCTGTACCAGCCCACTACCGATTGACGTCCTGATAGGAATTGATTTGTAGGCACTTGAAGTGGCTCATCAGAAGCGCCAATGATAACGAGCTTACCATTGACACCCAAACCCCCCAGAACTGCACTCATTGCTTTGCCGCTTGGGACGGTTCCAAGTATAACCTTGGCCCCTCCCATCTTGACAAGTTCTTCCACAGCATTCTGCGACTGGCTATCAATATAATGAATAGCGCCAAGCTTTTTCACCATCTCCTCCTTGTCCTTTCCTCGCGCGATGGCAACAGTCTTAAAACCCATCTTGGCTGCAAACTGAATACCTAGATGGCCTAGTCCGCCTACCCCAAGTATAGCTACAATGTCACCTACATGAGCACCACTATTTCTAAGTGCATTATAGGTGGTGATCCCTGCACACATCAGCGGTGCAGCCTCTGTAGCTGAAAGTTGGTCGGGTATCAGCGCCAGCGCTTGGGCGGACGCAATCATATAGTCTGCATAGCCACCGTCATAGGTAAAGCCCGTCGTTTGTACGTAGCGGCATGCAAAGAAATCTCCGCGTCTACAGGATTCGCAGTGGCCACACTGACCACCGTGCCAGCCGACACCTACTCGCTGTCCGATCTTCCATTCAGTGACATTGTCTCCTACCGCATCTATTATACCTGCAACCTCATGGCCGGGAACCCTTGGGTATTGGACACCTGGGAATAATCCTTCTTTCATCATAGAGTCGCTGTGACATATGCCACAAGCTTGGACTTTAATGCGGACTTGTGCAGCACCAGGCTCTGGAATGCCTCGTTCTACTATTTCGAAAGGCCCATTAGGCTTAGAGACTTGGACAAAACGACTAGTCATCATTATCTTTATGACTATAGTGCGTTTTTGCTTAAATTGGTTTTACGATAAACAGCTGCAGAACATAATAAGCCATATCAAGCGTTGCAAGCAATTGAAGCTTTTAATAGTAGAGATGAAAGCAAGGTTCACGAGTTTATATGGTCTGAGTATTTTAACTATGAATCACAAGCTAATCTAAGATGAGTAAAGCTATAGACACCTATGGGTAAAGAAACCAACTTCCTCTCCAGGTTTTGAAGTTTTGGATTATAGGCAGATAAAGACGAAAAAATATTAGAATGGCGCAAAACCATGGTAGTAAGGTATCTGCATAAATTGTTCCTTAGGTGTCATTTCTACTATAGAAATCAAATGACCATCAGGATCCTCTATAATAGTATGTTTTCCAAATGGTTCTTTGGTTAGTTTTTTGTAAAACTTTACCCTTTTCTTTTTTAGATCATCATAAAGAGATTCTACATCATTAACATTGAATCCTACTAGCATACTATTATTTTTTACCATCTTTTTCTTTTTTTTTGCAGGATGTAGGGCAAGTACAGTACTACCATGTTTTGAAAATTCAACCCAATCTTTTGACTCTTGCTTTAACTCCATTTGTAGCATATCACGATAAAATTTTATTGATTTCTTCATATCTGAGACTAGAAGTATAATGGCGCCTATCCGGTCGAACATACATTATAATATATTAAATTCAAGGATATAAGTTGCTTGCTAAAGCATTTCAAACTAACTGCCATATTTCTAATTTCTTGTAGAGGGCTAATTAGTACATGAGTTTCCTAATCGAAAATCCTGGCACTGATTTAGAGATTTCTTATGTGGATAACGATTTGGACTGAATTAAAGCATGTGGTCTACAGATTCAAGGATCTGAATATAATGCGTTGCTTAACATAGTTAATTCAGGCTTAGATACTTATATCTGTAGAATCTGCTAAGGTAACCTGGCAGTGTCCAGATCCCATGTATCATCTTATCGTGACAGAATTTACATTGTCAAAGATATAATCCTAAAATTGGTAGAATACGGCGAATTAAACCAAACTACATTATTGAGTTTCTGTGGTTTAAATTTAAAAAAACATAGGTCCA
>DASQWW010000008.1:0-3419 GCA_035640055.1 Nitrososphaeraceae archaeon
CAGTAGAATTGATATTTGGAGATACGAGAATTGATAACAAAACAAAGAACATAAGTAATCCAATTGTAACAGTAAAATACTTGTTCATATCTTATTTTTTATATGCACAGGATC
The DNA here is from genome assembly GCA_035640055.1 of Nitrososphaeraceae archaeon. Lineage (GTDB taxonomy): Archaea > Thermoproteota > Nitrososphaeria > Nitrososphaerales > Nitrososphaeraceae > DASQWW01. The sequence continues at coordinate 115 of DASQWW010000008.1, forward strand.
GTTAGGCAATAACATAGATAATAGTTCCGTAATACAAAATCATCATCATCACCACCACCATCTCCGAAATATCTATACGCTGAATTTTGTGTTTACTCATACTTCTGATGTATTTCTCTTTTTTATAACTGTAAGGTCATTTCCATCAAAGCTGGCTAAAAATTCCTACATTCTCGAAAGTAATTGTTATTCAGTCTATGATACTACTATTGAAGCAAATTTCAGTAGTAATATTAAATTAATCCTAGAATTTAATTAATTTTTCAATTTTTATAATTAAGAAACTATAATAATAGGACAAACATAAAAATTCAAGGCCTCTGTCTGATCAGATGTCTATAATAAAAAGAATATGTGAAAAATTAAATGGTTATATACGACGATAAAAGCAATGGTGAAAAATTACAAGATAGTGGAGGAGCTGCCCCTATTTTTATCTCGGATCAGGAAGAGCTAGCAAAAAAAATATTTAGCATATGGTCCGAATTAAGCCAAATACCTTCTATTGGACCTTTCCATGCTTATTCGAAAGATTTTTTCTCTTACCTTCAAGAAGTAGCCAACTTGAGCCAATCTTTACTCGAGTTACAAACCAATTTTTGCGAATACTGGATACAAATGAATAAAGCCTATGGACAGGCTCTCAATGAAGTCATCAAAAGCTCACCTAAAAAATACAATTCAAAAATGGATTTTGAAAATTACAGGAAGATCACAATAGACGCCTTTGAAAATGCTTTCACGGGCTTATTTGAATCTAGGGAGTTTGCAGTAGCATATGACAAGATATTGAGTAGCCAACTTGATCTCTTTAAAGGCCTGCAGAACATATCCGAGAAAAACCTTAAAGTTTTGAATCTTCCCACACGAGAGGAAGTCGATGAAATAATAAAAGATCTACATGAGCTGAAAAAGATAGTTAAGGAGATGAAGAGGAGATTGGAGGTATCAACTATAAATGGGACAAGAATCGGTACTTCCTAGTAGTCAGGAAGAAATTAATTCAGGTAAACAGAGTATAGTAGAGGAAAGAAACGCTATTCCAAAAGAGGAAGATTTTAAAGAATTTAAAGAGATTTATCGTAGGCTCAATAAAGTAAGATCTCTACTTCATAAGGGTGGCAATATTGAAGTTGGCAACACACCACATGAAATAGTGAAGGAAACAAAGATGTACAAGCTTCTACATTATAGGCCCTTTGTCAGCAGGACCACAAAAATACCAATCTTAATTGTCTATGCTTTGATCAACAAATCATATATTTTGGATTTGCAACCTGATAAAAGCTGGGTCGGTAATTTGTTAAACCAAGGCTTTGATATTTATCTTATAGATTGGAAAGCGCCGACACAGCCTGACAAGTATATATCCTTCGACGATTACGTAAATTGCTATATTGATGACTGTGTAGAACTTGTAAAAGGAAAGAACTCTGTTGACAAAATAACATTGCATGGTTATTGCATGGGAGCTACAATGTCCGCTATGTATACTTCTCTAAACCAAAAAAAGGTTAGGAACTTGGCCACGATAGCGCCAGTCATCAACGCTCAAAAAGATACAACCATACTTGGTAATTTTTGTAGAAATATAAATATTGATAAGATTTTTGACACAATTGGTAATTTACCTTCAGAACAACTTTATGCATGCTTTTCATTACTGAAGCCATTTAGGCAAGGAGTGAACAAATACTTCAACCTACTTGAGAATGTTGACAATGTACAATTCATCGAGAACTTCCTTCGTATGGAAAAATGGCTTTATGACACCCCCCCTATAGCAGGCGAGACCATCAAACAATGGATCAAAGATATTTATCAGAAGAACCTTCTCGTAAATAACGAAATGAAGCTCGGTGATGAAATTGTAGACTTGTCAAGAATCACAGTTCCTCTTCTCAATATTGTTGCAGAAGAAGATCATCTTGTATCCGCCGAATGTAGTGCTTCTTTAAATGACATGGTATCAAGCACTGACAAAAGAATAATGCGATTTCAGACAGGCCATGTAGGGCTCATTGCGAGTAGCTATTCACAGAATAACGTTCTTCCAAAAGTTGGTCAATGGTTTAAATCCAGATCCGAATGAACCAGAAGAAGCATATGCAACTATAAAAAAGTAATCAATTCTAAAGCTATAGTTTCTAAAAAGATTTTTTATTGTTTACTTTCAAAATGAAATAATTTTTTACTTGATCCTACTAGTGAAGAGGGTGCATGTATGTGTATGTATGTATGTGTGAACTACACGGCCAATCTATCTGAGTCAATTAAAAGAGTAAAACTATAAATAGATTAGAAAAAGGAAGGAAGGATCTAAATTACGTGAGTAACATAACAAGAGATAGGTAGAGAAGTTGCAAAAAAAGTTGCTCCCCCTTATGGAATCTCCTTCTTTTAAAAGAAAGTCCGGCTTTACTAGTCTCTATTATTATATCTGAATGTATTATTATTCTTCTTCTTTAGAAGAGATTCTCTTAAGACCTCTCAAATTTACTTGAATTCGAACCCTTTCGTCTTCTTTCTATTGGTATGACTATTACCTGTACCAAATCTCCATCTTCGATATTCAAGGCCTGTCTTTCAGCTTCTGGAATAGAAATTCTTCCTCCACTCTGAACAGTTGTTTTGAACATTGCATTATAATATGTCAGGCTTTGAAGCATAGCCAAAAAATTTTGCATAACATCTTGCTGGATAGTCGAAAATTGTCTTATAAAATCCTTTTGAGCTTGACTTCCTTTTTCTACAGCCTTCTTAAAAGCAGCAGTTGCATCATCTGTATTATCATTCATTTAAAGAATGTTGTATTGTCGTTTATTTAACATTTTTATTATTTATTATGCATCGACCTTCTATGACATCAAAGTGTCACACAATGTAATATATATATTTTTATATATATATGATTAAGTATGAGTTTATTTTATTAGCTTTTACAGCCTTTACTATTCCACAACAGCTGAGAAAATATTTATGTTAAAATCCTTAGGTCTTTGTAGGCTGATTGTGTTTAATACTTTTTAATATGTAATAATATATACCTATCTTGCCTTCGGCATATATACTAATTAATTGTGAACCTGGATGCGAGCGAGCAATTATCGATGAACTGAAAGCATTACCTGTTGCCGACCTCAGTTTGGTGTATGGTATTTGCGATATTGTTGCAAAAGTTGAATCAGATACAATGAGTAAGTTTCAACGTCACATATCGTCCATCAGAAAAATTGATAAAATTAAGTCGTCGTTGACTGTGATGATTGTTGAAGGGTAGAAAATTTGAAAAGAAGAGTCTATTT
>DASQWW010000009.1:0-4469 GCA_035640055.1 Nitrososphaeraceae archaeon
AATTAACCATTGTTTAGCAATAGAGATATCTATAGTAAAATAGACCAAGCACAGATCAGTTAAAGGACTATTCGAGTTGCATAGAAGATCTTTTCACTATATTCTTGGGTAGGATAGCTAATAGTCTACTATCTGAAATAATGTCATCGTAAATTTATGCCAAAATCGTAAATAATGCTACCAGTTGTTTTTTACATAAACTCAGTTGTATGAGAAAAAATATATACTAATAATAATTGGAGCTATAACAGGATTACTTATTTTTTCTTCTTCTTCTTTTTTTAATTTATCATATTATTCAGGGTTAATACGAACTACAACACAATCATCGTTGTCATTATTGCCATGGGACATGATGAAAAATGTGATTGCTGATGATGGAATTAGTGATGATAACCACCACTTATGTCCACCTGGAATGCATTATGATAAGAGCCATAACAAGTGTGTTAAAGATCAAATTTTTGAGGAGGAAGATAAGAACCATGGCTCTGGAAGATGTCCTAATAGTTCTCATATAAGCCCTAGTATAGGTTGTCAACCTGTCACAGACTTGCCTAAAGGCCCAGCTAGATGTCCTAATAGTTCTAACAGAAGCTCGACTACAGGTTGTGAAAATATTTGAACCAGTGACGTCTCGATGTCAAATCCGCTCCGTCAAGTGCCAAACAATATTTGGATCAAAGTCAAAGAAATGGTAATGATGACAACCATCACGATAACAGAGATAATGTGATTGTCATAAAAAACACATACACTACTACCATCATCACTACTAGCCATAACAATAATCACAGATACATTTTGATTACAGTTACAGCAAAGCTGTTGTTGTAAAATCTATCCTTATATCTCTGAATAGATTTTCGTAAAATTGATTGTATTATTCTTTTTCTTGTTGTTCTTCATTCTCCGTTGCAGTATATTGTCCCATTCTATCGTGTATGCTTGAGTAACATCCTCCACTTTATCTGCAGAAAAAGCCAGAATATACTCGTATTTTTTTCCCCAATTTTGCTCGTAATAGTAAGGATGATTTAACGAAATAGGATATATCAGAGTGGAATCTACATGAACCCATTTTCCATTCAGCATAGCTTCATTCCAGCAATGGTCAAGAAAGTCATGGACAATCCTAGTTTCTATACCTAATGTATTCAAAATAGCGCCAAAAAGCATAGACCATTCACTGCATCTACCAGTTCTTTTTTCAGCAACCTTTAAGATTTCACCATATCTAGGAAAAGCATACTGATGCTTACAATTATTGCACTTATGTACTTCCACCGAACGTAATTTCCATGAACTTCCTGTTTCTATTTGAACCTGCATAGGTATACTTCTACTTCTTCTGCCATCATGACCATCATCATTACTATCGTCAGCATCATCCATTGTGCATCTTTTGCATATTGGATCTTTTGAAGTCCAGCTCATAAAGTCATTTTTGAACCATTTCAATAGAGATATAACCTGATCATCTTTTTTTGTTTGTAAGATAATGTACTCTGGTATTAACAACCGGATTGTTTTTAGAGTCTCTGGATCCTGATACTGTTCTGTGATTCTTTTATAGAGTAAAAAAGTGCTCTTTATGGTTTGGAGATAGTCGTTACGATATACGAAGGAAGATATGTAATCCAGCAACATGGATATATATAATACTAATCATAGAGCTAATAGATAAAAATGTGTGTCTTTTGTTAAGAGGCTAAATTTTCAACTCACCGATCAAAGCAATAGCTGTTACTATATGCAATTTTCTTTCTAACTTCTTTTATTTTAATCGTATTGCAAACGATTGGAAAGAGGAGGTTATAGAATTGGTGGACGAATTGCTGAATATTTTGTCAAACTTCTTTTTAATGGATAATAAATGACCGTATCATGATCTCTATCTATTTTCTTGAGTAGTTCCTGTTGTTGTCATCACCTCGTAGTGTTGCATCTCTTCTATCTCATTAAAAAAAGGTTTAACTCTTTCAAAAAACCCTTGAAACTCTTTGCTTACACGAAATCCTTTAAGATGCCCATCAAGAGAATCCCACTCTATTCTAACTATATAATGTTCAGGCTTCTCTACACAATGAGAAATCTCATATCCTAGACAATTAGGAGATGCCTCTAGAAATGTTTCGGCTGTCTTATATGCATCTTGAAATTGTGCACGCCGATCATTATCAGGAATCCTATACCTTATGTATTCAACTATCATATACTTTTACACTTCCCTATTAGATTTTGTTTGTTTGTTTTGTACATATACCAACTACTGATGATAGTGACAGATTTCCTTCTGCTATATCTATCTACTGTCTGGTTGAACAATGAGTCTAACTATCCTTGAAATTAATCGTCCGTGTGCCAGTCAATTTGTAACGTAATTCTCCTATCATTCCACCTAGCATTACATTAAATGCCTCCTTTTTGCAGCAGCAATTATTATGCCATAGATTATATATTATGATATATGAAGCTTGGCTGATCACTTTTCTATATAGAAAAAACCAACTAATTTACTATCTCGTCCATATATACTGATAGATAATATAATAGTTCAGACAAGCTTTTGGTAATATAATAGTATTAGACCACCATATACTTGCTAACAACTATAGAGGCTCTACAGTAGTGAAAGATCTATTTCAACAACAAGACAGTAGTCGTTTTTGATAGCTTATTATACTTCTTACCGTTGCTACTGCTACTGCTCAAATCGGTAGAACTTCATAGCTAGTCTGAAGGCATTAATTGAATTAGGTTGCTTAAAAAAAACTTGGTTTGTTGTTTCTCCTGTTTCCCTTTCCTGTTCCTCTTCTAATTGTTCTTTGTCTTCGTCGTGATAATCTGGTTCTTTTGACTCATTATCATCTTGCTCTTCCTTAGACATAATAATTATTTTATCTTGTGATTGTTTAGTAAATCTTATGGCATCATCTACAACAGTAGCATTTGTTAATAGGTCTAATTTCATTGAATAGCATTCCTTTGCTAAAGATAATGCTTGTATATTTTCTCTTTTTTTTCAGTAGTTGCTGCTGTATTCCATGCTTCTGTTAGTATTTGTGTTAGCCCAGTTAGACACTTCTCATACTCTTCTGGCAGTCTTCATCTATATAATGCGTATTACCAGATGTGTCTTCAACCACAGCAAAGGCTTTAACAACTAGAACGATGAGAAAAATTATATAATTTGCCTAAAGTTTAGCTAACATGAATGAATTCTTCATCATCCCCATCATCACCATCATTTCACAGCAGATCACACTTTAACGAAATACTGAGGTTAGTAGAATACATACCTATTACTGGCAGTCTTCCAAATAATGGTAGGTTTGGAGAGAACACAACGATTGACTCTGAATATTACTTTGAAAGTATACAGCGTACGGGCAGTTTTAGGGATATTTTAAGGCTCATAAATATCGAGTTAATAAAATGGGAAGAACAAAGTGGAAAGAAGAAGAAGAAGAATAACGTCATGTTCCTTGAAGAGGATCAACGCTATAAACAACTACATGAAATAGGATGTTCATATCCTATAGAGTATTTATTATTTGATTTTTGTTTAGCATTATTGGAAAGAGATTATCTTGATGCAGGATTATATCTTGCACACTCATTTCATATTCTTGGTCTTTCTAAACCACTTAACCTTTTGCTATCTGTGATAGTTAATGAACGATTAGCTTATGATAAAGAGGTTAGAAAATTGATTGTTTCACTTGCAAGAGCAATTGAACCGCCTAATGCAGAAACATATATTGATACATATGGAAGTGAATTTAGAAAACGTTACGAGACATACAAAGAAGAATTAAGAACAAAAATGATATGATCCAATAGTAACACCTTAGAAGTCATTCTGTCAAAAAGTCTGATTTAAATTTCTAATAGCTATATGAAGTCGTCATATTTCTTCTCGTTTCCCTTCTGATTCTGTACGTTCATTATAACAAGGTTCTTTTTGATTTCTTATTGTCTTCCTCTTTTTCCGAGGAGGATAACTTTATCTTTTGATTGCTGTTGACGTTCTGATAAAACCTAAAAGTATCTAATTATTAGAAACCGAAAAACAAAAGATTTGTCCTAATGAAACATTATCGACAAGTATGATCCCATTATGGTTGCTATATGATCTATATGCATGTAATATAGCATAGAGCAGACAAAATCAACCTATTTGTGTGGTTGTTGTTAGAGTATAGTAATATCAGATAATGAATCATTATTATTATATTTCAATTATATCTGAATCATTACCAGTCTTAGCTTTAGCTGATTTTTCTATTTCAGGAGGATTTACTTCATCTATCTTTTTTGCTAGCTCTGCAAGCTTTGGATCTGTAAGAATTCCTTTTATGAGTTCTAATTCTGAAGTAGACCTTATTACTATCACTCTTTTCTTTGTAGCAGAACCTGTTGCTGCATTAACAGGGTTAATCTCAATAGCTACAGATTCAGCAGCA
>DASQWW010000010.1:0-10882 GCA_035640055.1 Nitrososphaeraceae archaeon
GTTGCTCTCCAAGATTTGAAGGCTGGTAAAATTGATACTTATTATTTTAGCATACCCCTTGAGGTAGTTTCAGATATAAAAAATGATCCTAATCTTCAGGTCTACGAGTCAACAGGAGGTGAAAGGTTAGACCTTTTGTTAAATCCTGCTCCGGCTAAGAGGTCTACAGGAGACTTTAATCCTTTCTCCATTAGAGAAGTAAGATTTGCCATGAATTATTTAATAGATAGAGATTTTATTGTCAATGAGATTTTAAAAGGCTTTGGCTCACCACTATTTGACCCATTTGGAGTATATTCCCCAGAATATCTTAATGTGATTGACTTGGTCGAATCGTTTGGGTTCAGGCACAATCCTGAGCTGGCAGCAAAGATGATATCAGACAGTTTGACTAATAATGGCGCGACAAAAAACAGCAATGGTAAATGGACTTACAATGGCAAGCCTATTCTAATCAAAATCCTTATTCGCAGCGATATTCCTTATAGAAACTCAATTGGAGAGACAGTAGCATCAGAATTAGAAGGGATAGGATTCACAGTCATTAGGGATTATGGGGATCTGAACAAGGCAAACTCGATAATCTACGGCTCTGATCCACAAGACCTAAATTGGAATGTGTACCCAGAAGCCTTCGCATCATCGGCCTTTGCTAGATACGATGATGCAAGTCCTACTCAGATGTATGCTCCGTGGTTTGCACAAATGCCCGGAAACCAGAACCCATCATTTTGGAATTATAAAAATACTACACTAGACAGAATCACACAAAAAATCATTTTCGGAAATTTTACATCTGAGAAAGAACGTAACGATCTAGTAAGAGATGCTGTAAAAAATGGGATTCAAGAATCGGTGAGAGTTTTCATAGCTACCACTATCAGTCCGTACGCAGCAACAAAGAATGTTAAAGGCTTGGTTAACGATTTTGGGGCAGGAATTACGAGTAGATTCTCGTTAATCAACGGCAGATTGGAAGATGGTAGAACAACTATCAACGTTGGCATGAAGCAAATCTACCAGGGAGCATGGAACAGTATAGCAGGATTCAAGGATGCATATAGCAGAGAAGTAATTGATAAAATCAGCGATCCTGCAACGTTCCTTGATCCATACAAGGGAGACGTAATAGCAGTGCGCAGTCCATGGATTGATATTCAAACAAAAGGACCACATGGCAAACTTGCAGTAGCCTCTGATGCCATTACATGGGATCCGGTCAACCAACATTGGAAGAAGGCTGGTAGTAATACTACAGCCATTAGCAAAGTTGTCTATGATTTGAAATATAGCAAATGGCATAATGGTGTGATGATGGATAAGAATGACTTGCTATATTCTGAATATTTTGGATTTGAATGGGGAAACAATACAGGAGCAGGTGACAAAACGGTAGATTCCGAATTTACTAGTCAGGCTGAGCAATCTATCAAATATGCAAAAGGTATAAGATTGCTCCCCGATAACAAAGTAGAATCCTATATCGATTTTTGGCACTTTGATAATAAAGAAATTGCAGGATCTGGGACAGTATGGGCTTCAGAACCATGGGAAATAACTGCTGCTGCTGAACGCCTAGTTATGGCAGGCAAATTCGCCTTTTCAAAAACAGATTCTACTTCAAAGGGCATAGATTGGCTTTCTCTAATAATACCAGACCATGCAAACCAGATAAAGGGCGAGCTTGAAAAGATGAAGGTTGAAGGCTATGTGCCTGTAGCGCTGAAAGATACTGTGAGTGTAGATGAGGCAAGGAAAAGGTATGACGCAAGCATTAACTGGATCGCAACTCATAATAATGCGATAATAGGCAACGGTCCATTTTATGTTGACAATTATAATCCTGATGGAGGGATTATTACTATTAAAGCATTCCGTGATGATTCCTACCCATTTGAGGTTGGACATTGGAATATATACGCACATCCAAAATTAGCTTCAATTGAAAAGGTTGATCTTCCACAAACGATAAGGATAGGTCAACCAGCTAATATGATAATAGAAATCGCTGTAGATGGAAAACCAAGTAATAATGCTACACTGAATTATTACCTTTCAAACAGTAATGGGAGTCTCATATCAAGTGGAGTGGTAAAATCCAATAATGATACAACAGCTGGTAGATTCAGAATTGAAATTAGTGGTAAAGATACACAGAAACTATCTGTTGGACCGAATATCCTAAAAATATTTGCCAATAGTTATGATGCCTTCAGACCAGACATATTTACTAAAACTATTGTAGCTATTCCTGGCCAACAATTCGGCACTACACAACAACAACAACAACCTGCTGTAACCGGTAATATTAATAGTAATAATAATAATAATAATGGCCAGCAGGCATCTAAAAACAGCCGTTGTTTGATTGCAACTGCAGCATTTGGAAGTGAATTGATACCTGAAGTACAAAAACTACGAAAGTTCAGAGATGACGTAGTCATGCGCACATTTGCTGGAAACAACTTCATATCTTTATTTAATGGGCTATACTACTCTTTCAGTCCTTCATTCGCGGACTACGAAAGAGGAGCACCTTGGCTGCAAGCTATTGTAAGGGCCTCTATCTACCCGTTACTTGGGATACTTGATCTTAGCAATTCAATATACAAAGTAATAGATTTCAACGGCGAATTTGCAATAATTTCCGCAGGTTTAGCTGCAAGCTTAATGATAGGGGGAATTTATTTTACACCTGTGGCAATAGCTTTTAGCGCCATAAGCAGAAAAGATAGAAGAAGATATGTTAACTTTACACATTCAAAATATGTGTTGATTGCTGTCTGGTTATCTAACATAATAACAATTTGCATTGCAGAACTGACCAGAACGCCCGCAGTTATGATGTTTGGAACAGGATTATTTGTATTATCATCTGTAAGCACAGTGGCTATAGTGGGTATTTATCTAGTAAAGAGGCTTCAGCATAACCAGTAAAAAAATTGGTTGTATTCTTTAGAATGCGCGTATTTCAGCTTTAACATTGAAAATGTTATAATAGTGGTTACCAAAAATTATTGTAGTTTGAGTTTCAGACGTTTCTTGTTTGTTAGACTAGCAATGATATTTATTGTTTTATCTGCCGTACTTCTGATAACAATCGCCCTACTAGGATCTACTATGGATGATATCCTTAGACGTAACGTAAAACTAAATGTCATAGACGAGGTTAGTCATAATACAAAGTTAAATGCCAGTTTTAGAACCATTGAGGAACGACAAAACTATATCGAGAACCAGATTAAGATACAAATACATACACAGGGTCTTGATGAGCCATGGTATTCACCAAAGTCATTAGGCACAAAATTTTTCAAAACTCTAACATTAGACCTTGGAAGGTCCCTCTTCTTGACAAGTGATTCAGGATCGCAGGATGTAAGCACTATAATAATGGAAAAGTTACCCAAAACAATCTTATTATTTACTACCTCTACTATCATAATCACATTTATAGGCCTATACCTTGGTGCATTTTCAGCAAGTAAGGCCGGCTCATTGGTTGACAGATTTACATCCGCGTCAGCAGTATTTAGTAGCAGTGTTCCGACTTTTTATATAGGAATGATGATGATCTTAGTATTTGCCTTTATTTATCCTATATTCCCAGCGAGGGCAACGCCATTGACTGCCCCTACTGATCCAGACTATATTTTCGACCTGCTTTACCATATGACGCTTCCGTTACTAACTATAATTTTGGTTGGATTTGGAGGATGGGCCTATATAGCTCGTTATTTTGTATTGACCGTTCTTAATGAGGATTTTATTGCAGCCAAACGAGCACAGGGGATATCAGAAAAAAAGGTGATCTATTCCCATACGTTAAAGAATGCAGCACCACCAATTATTATCACCATAGGGTTGGCGCTATCAGCCTCTTTAGGTGGTGCACTACTTACTGAGAAGGTTTTTAATTGGCCTGGAATGGGTATGTTATACTTTGATGCCATTAGTGTAATGGATACGCCAGTAATAGTGGGTCAGACTTATGTTCTTGTACTAATCTTTCTTATCACTATTTTCATTGTTGATTTGATGTACCAGTACTTTGATCCAAGGGTTAAAGTCGGATGAGCACCAAAGAAATAATATCAACTTCTGGCTTTTTCTATGAATTTAAGAGGTCAAATGCTGGTATTGCAGGGGTGGTTATTCTTTTGTTTCTTATAATCGTGTCCATATATGCGTTTGTTGCAATTCCTTTAGATTCATTTAGACAGTGGAATAATCCCAACTACTGGATAAAGTATCCTAAATCAGCTATGCCAGAATGGACAAACTTTTTTACTTCATATAAGCAACCTAAGCATTTAATTATGAATGATGCTATTGTTACATATCAGCCAGATGGAGGAATAAGAACAGTAAAATATTATTACACATTCACGTTCAACTATGATTCTTTTCCCAATGATTTTATGATAAACTACGCAGTACAGTATAATTCTATACCTCCGTTAGTCGATGTACAATTAAGACGTCCAGATGGAGAGTTGTTCACAATCATTTCAACGTCATTGCCACCGGCACAGACCAACCAGTATGTTTTTAGAGATACAATTTTTTCAACAGAAAGTGGCATTAAAGATAGCCTTAGAACTTACGTTAATGAGTATTCGTACAATGTAGATGTATCAAGACCACAAGTAATGCTCTTCTCGGCCAAAGATAAGCCGAATGTATTAAAAGGTACCTACACCTTAATTCAGACTTTTTCATTTTTTGATGAAAAAGGAAAAGATAGGGTTCTAAGCTCAGAATTTATTCTCGGAGGCAAAGTCTATGGGTTATTGGGCACAGACGAACTACGTCGAGACTTGTCAATAGGCGTACTGTGGGGAACTCCGGTAGCATTGTTTATAGGATTATCTGTAGCTATTACGTCAATATTCATAGGATTAATCTATGGCGTAATCGCTGCATACAAAGGAAAGAAAACAGATCAAGGTATGATGGTGTTGGTCCAAATTCTTTCTTCGATTCCAACTCTTCCTATTCTTATAATACTGTCTGTATCAATAGGTAAAAATATATTTCTTATAGTAGGTTTTTTGATCATATTTAGCTGGTTAGGGCAGGCTTTAGTTAGCAGGAGTATGGGTCTCCAGGTAAAGAATCTACAATACGTGGAAGCAGCTAAATTAATGGGAGAATCTGATGTAAAGATAGTTTTTAGGCACATCATACCACAGCTACTGCCTTACGTCTTTGCAAGCATAGCCTTATCAGTACCTGCTGCAATTTTAGCAGAGGCTGGACTGAGTTTTTTTGGACTCGGAGATCCAACTATTCCAACTTGGGGCCAGATATTTCATGATGCAGAATCTTCTAGTGCAGCTGCCAGAGGTTTATGGTGGTGGATACTACCTCCTGGGATAATGATTGGAATTACTGGAACGGCATTTGTTCTAATTGCTAGAGCTTTAGATTCGATAATAAATCCAAAATTAAGAAGGGTTTAATGATTAGTAAAAGAGCGAATAATTGAAAGGGCTTCGGTGCTTAATTTAATTGTATAAGCAGCTGCAGCATCATCATTGGAAAAATGAGCTAATTCTTCAAGGAATCCAGTTTTGTCCCTACTGCGTTCATACATTCCACCTGATTCCTTTACACAAAGAGGAAATTTTTGCATTTTGATGCCTTTTGAATTGAGATAAGTAATAAAATGTCTATAAGCATTAACATCATACCAACCAAATCCCTTCTCTTCACAAAACATTATCCATACATCAATGGTATTTTGAAACAAAGCTTTAGTACGGAGTTCTTCTAAGGTCATGTCTATAGCGAGGCTCCCCTCCCCCCTATATTCTATATAGACCACAAGCCAGATGATGTAATAGCATTGTAAAATGGAAAGAATATCTTACTAATAGTAACGATTATACGAAGATACACGATTAGAGAGACGGTCCATTGGTCCAACAAATCTTTTCTGACTACTACATCATATGGATATTGTTCTTTTATTAAGTTTTCCAAATATTATTATAAAACGTCATGAATTTAGAATTTTTAAATCCATGTTATTGCCATTTCTGTCGAAGGCGCCGATTGTATAATCTTCATATGGATAACTGATGATTACTGATACTAGACCATAATAGTTATTTAAATCTTCAAGAGATGGTCTATTAGAGCCCTGTGGATGTGAATGGACAGTGCCTATATAAGAAAGGTCAGCAGGAAGTTCATAACTTGGAAATCCGGAATAGTAGGGACCATGTGAAGAAAAAGGAGGAACAATTAATCCGTCGATAATAATTTGATGTTTCTTGCTTTTTCCCTGTAAAATCAAAATTCCTTCGTTTGGATGCCATGTCTTGGCATATGTTATAATTCCATCAGCAACCTGTCGAGGTATTATAACCTGTCTTCCAATAGGTTTTGCTTTTTCCCTCCTTCTAAACAGCACAATCATATTTTATCTAACCTTTATACACACTCAAACCTTCTTTTTAAGTTGTCAATTAGCATTTGGATACGATTATTGTTTTATATTACATAATTGCATAAAATATCTTAGAATTGAAAGTTCTGTTTTTAGAACGGGTAACATTTCGCAGCACTTCGTTGGATATACAGATTAATAATATAAACATTGATTATATATTATTCAATAAAAATAAATTATAATTATGACACCCTTTATTATTTCATATGTCTTATGTTCATAAGAAGAATGAAAGATATAGAAAAAAATAGAATAATCCTACGTCGAGGGGAAGTTGGAAATGATGAAGATGGGACACCCCTATTAATTAACCATAAAGGTGAAGGCTATCGAGTGAATGATACTGCTATATCATTGTGGAACATGTGCAACGGTATAACATTTCAAGAGCTTCTGAACGAGGTACTGCGTATCTCTAGTGACGACGAAGCAAAGGTAAAGAAATCTCTTCTAGAGATGTTAAGACAACTTAATAAGGTATCAGTTATAGAAATTAAAAAAATTAAAGAAAACTCAATTGTATATCGCTAAATATTTACTCTTGTAGAGCAAGATCTGTTAGTTCTTGTTAAAATCATTTCAAAGCAGAAAACTATCAAAATAACAAATAAAAGAGTTTTTATTTCCTCTTTTTAGGATAAATGGTATTGTTATTATTTGAATTATTTTTTATACCCTAGAAAAATTACTAAAAATACTTTGCTAATATTTCATCAATCTGCCCATCAATCTTCTCATACAGTCTCATATTTTCTTTCTCTTCTAGATTTATTTTACCGCCTTTTTCTATGTCGGCTACTGATCTATCAAATTCAGCTAGAGCCATGGTTGCCTTTGCCAGTCTATTTGCAAGAAAGAAGGTTGAAGATAATAAATAATTAATCTTATCTGGTTCAAATTCAATCTTCTTTGAATTGGGAAAAGCCATATCTAGACACTTTCTTAATTGCTTTGCACAATCTTCAAGACATTCTATATTCTTACTACATCTCGATGCACTGTTTGCCCATTCAGCTATACACCTAGTTACGTTTTCTGAGAATTCTGTCAAGGTATGTGTTATATATATGACTGCGAATAAATGAGTTTCTCAATTTGTTTAGACAAAGGCTTAATTTCACACTACATGATATTTTTTACACACTCTGTTTTTTCTATGAACCTATTATATGCATGTATTGATCATCATGGAAGTTCGAAAAAAGATATATACGATAGTGATATTATAAGTTAGAAAGTAAGAAATATTGGTAAAGCCAGAGGTTTTTTATTTTTTCTCTACTATGATGCCACTTTATTACTTCCGCCTTCTCCCTTTGAGAATATAAATCCAATTACTCCCATTCCAACTAAACCTGCAATAGTTAAAAAGGAACCCAACGTTATAAGCGCTCCTAATATCGAGCTATTTGATTGAGACACTGTAACTAACTTGGTTGGTTGCATCATAACACCGATCCCTGAAAACAACATTATAATTGATGCA
Organism: Nitrososphaeraceae archaeon; assembly: GCA_035640055.1. Classification (GTDB taxonomy): domain Archaea; phylum Thermoproteota; class Nitrososphaeria; order Nitrososphaerales; family Nitrososphaeraceae; genus DASQWW01. Next base: position 7,947 of record DASQWW010000010.1, read on the forward strand.
ATAAAAGCTACTAAAGGAGTATTCATATACTTATCCTTCTATCTTTCATCATTTGTAGACTTAATGGAATAAAAATTTATTGATATCTCTAGTCTGGTAGGATCATTTCAACAAATCTTAAATATCCAGGGAGTTACTCTGCCCAAAAGCAATAATTAAACAGGGAGTGTCTTTGATTTATAGCAGAGGATAGCTTTTTACCACATTTTTCTTGATGCCACCAAAATTCCATAATCCTCGACAAAATTAATAGGTGGGTTTTTAAATTTGGTTAGAGCCGTGATTTAAATGCAAAGCAAGGAGGAGGAGAAGAAGACATTTGTATTACTCTTTTTCTAGTAATCTATACTTATGATGATATAGAATTTTAGATTGCAATACCACAGTGTTTTATATATAATTAAAATAAAATTAACTGGGAGAAATCATTAATCCCCTCGACCCTCTTTCCTTTTATGGTAGGAATGATCTTGAGCTTTGCCCCCCTAAAATCCTTCTCTAACTGCTTTCCATTAAAAGCTCTGTCCAAGAATATAGCTAAGGCAGCGATTTCTGAATGTGGCTGATGTCCAATTGCGATGTTATAGTCAGCAAGCTCATACATTTCTCTTGGAACCTTTTTTGCGCCAATAACAACAAGAACTTTATCCTCTTTACGAAGATTGGTTATCGCATGATCTATATTAGTGCCATACATTGTTAAATGAATAACTTTTCCACCGTCTTTCTTCCATTTTCTGACCATTTTTTTCCAATCTTCAATTATTTCAATTCCGAACTCTGATCCTCCGCCCCATTTTTTAGCGATCTTTTCTAGAGTACCTTTTACCCGATCATCTACTTCTGTCATGTATATTCTGTCACCTCCAAATGCTCTGGCTACCAGTGCTGCATGAGTAGTTATACGCTGGTCACGGATTAACCTATGTCCTATTCTAAGAACAGATACTTTCATTTCTGCACATTTAGCACGTTATTATCTTCGATTTTCTTTTCTGTGTCAGAAAAAACTAGCAATGTGATAAAGTTCTTTAACTGATCTATATTGAAACCTGTCTTTGCAGATATCGGCAAAACTCGTTGGTTAGAATCAATAATGCCAAGTCGAGCAGCTTTATCAATCGCATCTTCTACAGTAGTCAAATCTACCTTGTTCAATATGTAAATTATTTTAGTCATTGGCACTCCAAGCTTGTTCATTACATGAACGGAGCTGCTGAATTCTGTCCAAACCTCTTCTATTGATTGGCTTATGTCGAGCAAAAGCAAAACTAGAGAAGAGTGTGTTAGCTCCTGAAGTGTGGATTCGAAGGCATCTATCATATATGCTGGAAGTTTACTTATGAAACCCACTGTATCTGAAACTAAAACCTTGCCACATTTTAAATTAATTGCTCGGGTGGAGGTCGATAATGTAGTGAAAATACCTTGTCCTGCTATTTTTGATCCACCTGTCAAGGTGTTAAACAGGGTTGTTTTTCCCGTAGAAGTATAACCAGCAATTGAAATAGTACACAAATGTACTTTTGATCGTTGAATTCTATGAAGTTCTCTTCTTGTTTTTTCTCTTTCCAGTTTTCTCTTTAGATACGCTGCACGTTTTTTAATGTCAAGAAAATACACTTCTGCATCATATTTACCCATACCGAAAAAACCTGGCTGCTCGCCCCTCTTTGCAAGTGAGACTTTTTCCCGTGCTCTTATCATGTCATATCGAAGTTGTGCAAGTTTGATCTGAATCTTCGATTCTGCAGTACTTGCTCTTCGTTCAAAAATTTCTAAAATTAATCTCTCTCTATCAATGATTTCAGTCTTGCACAGACTTGCTAAATTATATTGTTGGCTGGGTTTTAATACTTCATCAAAAATAATTGCATTTGGTTTCAGATTCTCAACAAGTGCCTTTATCTCCTCTGCCTTTCCGCTACCAATACCATACTTCGATCTTGTTATATGACGTTGATTCACTGTTGTTTCAACTAAATATCCTGCTGCATCAGCTAGAGAAGTTGCTTCCTTTATTGCATGTTCAAATGGATATGTGATCAATATAGCCTTTCTTGGATTCGACATCTCTTATCCTTCCTCCTCCTCATCAATGCTCACATACAATTTGATACCCAGAAACCTTTCCAACTTTTTAGCAAGGATTTCATCAGGTTTCAATACACTAGTTTCAAATTTTTTTAATAGATTTGCCTTTTCATTCATCTGCATTCCTAATTGCTCATGCGTCAACCCTTTTTTAATACGTGCTTCCCTAATTAATTTAGCAAATTTAGGACTAAGTATTGTATCATCTGTCAGCCGGATCTTAACGGCAGCATTGCTAGTACTTTTTGGCCGCTGGGTAGAAGTAACTTTCTTTTTAGGACCAGAAGCAGTAGGCGACGTGTACTGTTTACCATGTTTTGAACACTGCAAGCACACATTGAAAATTGCCCCTTCAACCAATACTGCTTTTTTCTCATCTGTTATCTGACGCCCACATAGCTCACAAAATGATGGCATTTAAGTTATTATTTCTAATTAATGCAAATTTAGTCTTTTCTTAATGTCTGCTGAACAGTCATATTTAGAACAGTTTCTGCAATGTCACTAGCATATTCTGCTACCCGACGAATGTTTTCTGTTATCATCTTGATCCTGTACATTTCATTGATATCACTGAGTTTGCTAGAAGTGCTAATAATTGCCTTTTCTAAATCACCAATTTTATGGGCCTTTTCTATTGCTTTGTCGGCAGAATTATAGTCACGTTTGAACAATGACAGACAGGCCTCATCAAGAACCTTAAGAGCAAAATCACTCATTTCTGCAGTTTTCTCTACTATGTCGTTATTCAAAGGCTGTCCCATTTCAATAATATCTTTAGCAATTATTGTTGCATGGTCTGCAACTCTTTCAGCTGATTTTGCAATTAACCTGTAATCAAG
>DASQWW010000011.1:0-12310 GCA_035640055.1 Nitrososphaeraceae archaeon
TTAATATTTTGAAACATAAGCTCAGGTACGCCACTAAACTCTAACCTTATTGAGTGCAGTATTGACGACTAAAAAGCTTGTTGATGACATCTATAGCACTAAACTATGGTCGAAGTCTTCCTTTCTTGATATTTTTTACGAATTCTTCTAATTTTTTTACAGTTTCCTGATGTAAGTGATGCTCTATGCCTTCGGCATCTCTGTTGGCAATGTATTCATCTACTCCAATCATTATCAAAAATTCTGCCAATAAGCTATGGCTATTATGGATATTCGCTGCAACAGAAGTTCCTTGCTGAGTAAGACTAATCCCCCGGTATTTCTCATAATTTAGGTGCCCACTCTCACATAGTCTTTGTATCATCTTAGTAACGCTTGGAGAACTTACATTCAGATATTTTGAAATATCTATCGCTGTGGCATATCCTTTCTGCTGAATCAATTCATAAATGACTTCAAGATAATCCTCCATTCTATCCGTACGCTCTTCTCCTCTCCTTACATTATGAGCATCACGAATTGATTCAAGCCTATCACCCTCCACGTTTGAATCAGTGATGAAGCTCTCAGACCCTTATATTTTATTTACTAATGAAGGATACTATACATTATTAAGTAGTCAAATTAGGAAGATATTACATACTCATTTTATTCTTTTTCATCCGTTATGGTTTGTTATCAAAATATAATATAAAAAGAGAAAGGTGATACACAAAAGATTAATTATAACAACTTTGTCTCAACCAAATATACATAATATGACTGACTGGGATCTGCTGACACCGGGGATAGGCCTTACTTCTATAGGAATTGTGGGAGTCGGAATTTCATTGGCTGGAATTGCCAAGACCTTTTTAGAAGGAATGCATGCAGTAGCATTATTAACTATGTTCATTGGAATGATTTTGCTTGTATCAGGTTTGTTCAAAGATGGTTTTCCATCGTCAGCTAGGGCAAAATCAGCTAGTTTTATTACTTTAGGTTTTCTTGTAAGCTTTGGCATCGCAGCTGCTGTAACAATAAGTTCTCAAGTTCCTAGTATCTTTGCATATATTGGTCTGATGTTATTAATTTCAATTCCCGCTGCAGTTATTACTATAGCATCATATAGGAGATCGCCCTATCTAAAGGCACTGACGGTCATATTTATAGGAGCAGCATTAGTTGGAGGATCTGCTTTCTATATATTTGGACTAGTTACTCCCAAACCTGCTTCCACCCAGACTGGGCAAGCAGGCAACAACAATGCAACCACCCTTGGAAAATCACCACAGTCGCCAAAACCGACTCATATTGTTAAGGCAACTATTCTACCTGGAGCATCAGCTAAAGGGAATCCCAATTTTGATCCTAAAAATCTTAAGGTCTCAAAAGGGGAAGGAATACAATGGATAAATAACGATAACGTACCTCATACTGTAACAAGTTTAAAAGATGAGGGAAAATCCTTTGACTCCTCTATCATCAAATCAAAAGGAACCTACATACTTGATACTTCAAAGCTAACCCAAAAGCAGTATGAATACTTTTGCACATTACATCCCTTTATGAGAGCTGAATTTACCATAGGTTAACTAACTTGGTGAACTACATAAAAAATAACAATTCTATATTGCCATCAAAACATCAAAACAATAAAACGACTGAAATTGTACATTTTGGCTGTATTAATTTGTTCTTATGATTTTCTTATAACAAATTCTTCGTTCTTACTTGAATTTAATGATTGAAGGATTATGATAAGAAAGATTGTTTTAACTATGCAACAACTTAAAGATTTGGTATCTCTTGCAAAAGATTCATTACCAAATGAGTCGTGTGCCATTTTACTTGGCAACAATATCGTAGATGATGAGACTTATGTTCTATACTTGATTCCCGTCAAGAACTCTAACGCATCTGTCGTCTCTTTTAGCGTCGATCCTCAAGAACTTTTTGACGCATATCAAACAGCACAAAATTTATCGCTAGAAGTAGTTGGAATATTTCATTCACATCCAAGTCAACCTTTGCCCTCATCAACAGATAAAAGATTCATGGAAATTAATCCTGTAATTTGGTTGATTTATTCTACACTTACAAATGAATCTAAGGCCTATATATTTGAGGAAAAAATAAAAAAAGTAGAGATACATGTTATTAAGGCATAAGCCGTTCTGTATCTCTAGGATACAACACAACCTCTCTTACATTCTGCGAATTGGTCATTATCATCATTAGCCTGTCAAATCCTAGGCCCCACCCTGAATGCGGCGGCATTCCCCATTCAAATGCTTTAAGATGGTTTGTGAAGCTCTGTGGATTCAACCCCTGTTCTATTAACCTCGATCGTAGTTTTGCAGAATCATGTTGCCTTCTACCTCCAGAGGCTAATTCCAAATAGCCATACTGCAAGTCAAATGACTTTGAAAGATTCAAATTATCTTCTTTTTCATGAATGTAAAATGGTTTTAGTTTTATTGGCCAATCCATAATAAAATAAAAACCTTGATGAATTTCACCAAGTTTTCTCAGAGAAGCATCTGATAAATCATCACCAAACTTCAGCATCTGTCCTTCTTTGGCAAGCTCTTCTATACATTGTTCATAGGTTAATCTTTCAAATCTATATTCGGGTTTTGGGATTTCACCGGTCGTAGATTGAACATCGGCCTTGGAATTTTCGCGAAGACCTTTCGCAACATTTTTAATAACGTCCTCTAAAATATCCATTACTTCTTCGTAGTCTACAAATGCCGCTTCAACATCAATGCTGATGAATTCAGTAAGATGTCTCACTGTATGGGAATTCTCGGCTCTGAAGAATGGACCAATTTCAAAAACTCTGTCAAGAGCAAGAATTAATTGTTCTTTGTATAACTGGGGACTTTGTGCTAGATATGCCCTCTTATTAAAATATTCAAGATTAAATAAATTCGCACCTCCTTCACTTGCACTGCCAATGATTCTAGGTGTATTTACTTCAATAAAGTCTTTAGAGTATAAGCTCTCTCTGATAATCTGAAGTGCAGTTGACCTAATACGAAAAATAGAGGCAACTTTAGGATTTCTTAAGTCAAGAGCTCGTGAGTCGAGGCGTTTATCAAGTGCCGATTGAACCCTTCCCGTAGGATCTATTGGTAAAGGATGAGCTGCCTTCAAAAGAACAATTAATTCTTCTACTTTGACTTCTACAGCGAAATCTTTTGCTTTAGTTTTTTGAACTAGACCTGAGACAATTACAACACTCTGTCGTGGAATGTCTTTTGCTAATTGTAATTTATCACCGCTCACTATAGCCTGAGCTGCTCCTGTCACATCTCTAACTATTAGAAAAGCAAGTCTACCAATATCTCGACTATCCTCTAACCATCCTGCCAGTCTTACTCTTTTACCAATCATATCCACGTTTACTTGTCTTGCAAAATGCGATCTGTGAAAGTTATTCAGCATCTTTCCATCTAATTTTGTTGTTCAAACTCTACAAGTAATTCAATATTTCTAACTGCCTTAGCAATTTTTTGGATTTTCTCAACAGTAATTCTGGATCTCGTATTTTTTCCGTTTGAAATTATTACCTTAGTCAATTTGTTTCCGTCAGGCAACCATACTAAGTTAATTGTTTGTATATTTGTCGGAAAAAATAGATTCTCAATAAACCTTCTGTCACTTCCTTCTGCTTCTACAAACCAAACCTTACTCTTAAACTCATCTTCCAATTTTCTTAAAAGAGCTGCATCGGACCTTAGCATGATGACATCTACTCCGCGAAGGGTTAGAACAAAGTCTCCATCTACTTTAGCTGCGCCAAGCATAGTGAATTTATTAATATCTTGGTTCCGTTCTGCGAGTTTTGTCAGTTTTATTGCTACTTCGACATCTACCAATGTCAAATGTCCTGATTTTAGTTTTGTTTCGCATTTTGTACAAAGTATTCCCGTTTTTGCATCGAAAGAGCATATTGGTGTTTTCAATGTTATCACTTATTTTAAACTCAAATTATATTTTACTCCATTTGTAAATATGTTGTCAAAAAGGCTTAACATATTGAAATTAAGCCTTAATACATAAAAAAGATGTAAGGATTTAATTATTGTTCAGGTAATTATATAATTGGTGATGCCAGTGGCGCCTAAAATGCATTCTTTTTACCATTCTTATGCTTCACTAATTCCATTGTAGTGATACCATACATACCTATCAGACAATGCTTAAGTTTAACGATCAGGAAAGAAGTTTGAGTATAGATAAAAATTATATGCCTTTAACAAGCTTAACATTATATCAGCTGATGGCTTACTCAAAGACAAGGCTTTCAGTCTTGGGACTCAAAGCCTATTATTTTACAAACAGAGGAGTTATAAAGGCTGTTGATGATATCAGCCTTACAATAAAGGAGAATGAATCTCTGGGGATAGCTGGTGAGTCAGCCTGTGGTAAGAGCAGTTTTGGCTCTGCTATTTTAAGAACAATGCAGCCTCCAGGCAAAATAGTAGAAGGCAGTATTGTTCTAAATGATATTGATATCACGAAACTTGCAGACGTTGATTTTAATAAAAGCATTCGTTGGAAAAAAATCGCAATGATTTTCCAAGGAGCGATGAATACACTTGATCCGGTTTACACAATAGGGGACCAGATGAAAGAAATTTTGGAACAGCATTGCTTCAAAGATCGTAACATTGAGGAAAAAATTTCAGTATCACTTGAACAAGTTGGACTTGATAGGTCTACAGCAAAGAGGTATCCTCACGAATTAAGTGGTGGAATGAAACAACGAGTAATTATATCTATGTCTTTATTGCTGGAGCCAGATGTTGTGATCGCAGATGAACCAACAACTGCATTGGATGTACTTGTCCAAAGACAAATAATAGATTTACTAAAAAAATTGAAAAAAGAGAGAGGAATGGTAATAATTCTCATAACACATGATCTGGCTATCATTTCTGAGATTGCTGACAGAATAGGAATAATGTATGCAGGTCAAATGGTAGAATTTGGTAATGTTGATGATGTCTATAAAAATCCAAAGCATCCCTACACCCAAGCATTAATTTCTTCTATACCTAAATTGTATTCAGAAGAAGGACAAATACATTTTATAAAAGGCAGCCCACCAGACATGTTGAATTTACCAGCAGGGTGTAGATTTTATCCACGGTGTCCTCATGCCATGGATATTTGTAAATCTGATCCTCCAGCCTTTAAAATTGGGGACAGCTATGTCCTTTGCTGGCTTTATAAATAGACCTATTTACAAAGCTCATTTTATTATTAGTTAAAAAATTGGATTTCTGTCTTTTCCGTATGCTGTAAAGTCTCAGCCAATAGTTCTACTCTCAAAATGATAAAAAGCAATTTTGAACTTTTACTTATCGATGAACATGGAATGCTTCACCCGCGAGAGGATGGATTAGCTAGATACGGAGGCGTTATTACTCATAGGCCGACGATGGGTATTGCAAAGCATCTACTATGTGGTTGTTTAAGACAAGATCAATTTGTAGAACTTGATGGTGAGATTCTAGGATTTAGAATAAGCAATGAAAGGCCAAAAAAAGGCTATTATGTTAGTGTTGGTCATAAAATAAGCCTACCTCCAGCTATTCTAATTGTCAAAAAAGCAATCAAAACAGGAGAATTGGTTCCGGAACCTTTAAGAATTGCTGATCAGAGATCAAAAAATTTAGCTGAATTAGACTGACTCATTTTGGACATATACAGTACTGATATATTGGATATTAGATTTTTCCGAAAGGAATAAGTTTGAGATACTCTATGCAATTATACGTTGTCGTTTTTCGGGAATAATCCAAGTGGTAAAATTGATAAAAGCAAATACGAACATCTAACCCTCAGTATCAAGCAGACGGTTTTGGAAAAAGCGCACTATCGATGCCAGAAATGTTCTCTTAAATTTAATGCCAGTGTCCATCCCGAGTTTCAGCATATCAACGGTTCATTAAAAGATAACCGACCTGCAAATTTGCGTGCATTATGTTCAGAATGCTTCAGACCGGTGGCAAAGACAGAACGTCAGAAAAGCAAATTTGCCAATATTCGAAACATATTTCGTATATGAGTTTTATATTTAACAGTTTGATTCAATAATATATTTTTAGACAACGGTTTTTCGAATAACCAATAATAGCTGATATTTTTTCCAACGAATAAATTAAATGGAAGGTTAGCAAGAGCGTTTATAAGGTAGGGATGGTTGTGAGCCTAATTGATTATATTCAAGTTTCTAAGCCGAGGATAGTAATAGTCCTAGTAATCACAGCTATTACTTCGTTACTTGCAGGGAGCAGATTTGACAGCACACCAACAGTAGCATGGGATGTTTCTGCATTTCAGCTAATATTTCTTACCTTATCTGGTGCTCTCGCAGCAATGGGTGCAAGCAGTCTTAATCATTATTATGATAGAGACATTGATAAATTGATGGTTAGAACGTCAAAAAGACCTATTCCTGCAGGTAGATTGCCTGCTAAAAACGTACTACTTTATGGAATTGGATGCTGTATTCTATCAATTTCGATTGCCTGGTTTACATTGAATCATATTACTACTGGAATGATAGTTCTAGGAATCTTTTTTTATACTATAATCTATACTGTATGGCTCAAGCGTCTTAACGTTTCCAATATTGTCATCGGTGGGTTTGCAGGAAGTGCTGCGTCCATGGCAGGCTGGGCGACAGCTACTGGATCAATTAATTTACTTGGCTTTTTGATTGGATGGCTTGTCTTTATGTGGACGCCTCCTCACTTCTGGTGTCTTGCAATAAAAACAAAGGAGGAGTATGCTAACGTACGCGTACCGGTGCTTCCTGTTCTAATAGGAAACGAGAGAACAGCAACTTGTATTTTCTTAAATACTGCAGTTTTATTGCCATATTCTCTATTATTGTATTTCTTTGGATTAGGAATACTATATACAATAATTGCGGCAATTGCCGGATCACTTATGCTGATATACCACCATAAATTAACTAAAAATCCCAAGCCGGAGGTTGCTTGGAAAGCATATAAGGTCACTGCCCCTTACCTTGTAGTAATATTTATTGGAATAGCAATTGACGCATTATTCTATTATAAAATTTAGTTGAACCCATTATTTACTGCTCAATTTGTAGATATGTCTAATATGTCTTTTTGTAATTTGATAATATGGTAATTAAATATGCGCTGTATTCTCCATTACTTCGATTCTCCGTTTATCCTTTGTAATCCATGATACTCTAATCAGGCCGTATATCTCAAGATCCAATAAGTTTTTATTTAAATCAGCATCTGTTAAAAAAACACCCTCTTTGTTTAAATTGTTGATCAGATCGGAATCTGTGGTATTACCAGCATGTTTTATTTTCTCGTATATTAGGTTGCGTAAAGGATACTTCATTATTTATTTGTATTTTATATCAGTAAAAAGCCCTTATATCAACTCCTCTATTCTATTCCTTTTATTTCTAAAAACAAATTTGCGTGACAGATATTTTTATAAGCTGATATAATAAATTTAATATATCTAGATTTTAGCCATAGAAAGCTTTGTCTACAGGTTTTGGCATTGCGTAGGTAACGTTCTTTTTCATAGATTCGTACCAGTCCTCTATATCTTTAGTTATGGAAGGTTTGATTAGACGTAACGCCTTATCAAAGTCAGCACTGCCAATAATATTTGATTTACTTCGCATAGCATTAACTGCTGCTTCCCTACATAATGCAACAAGATCTGCTCCACTAAAGCCTCTTGTAGACTGAGAAATGTCAGCCAGATTGACATCATTTGCCAATGGCATTGGATTGGTCAATATTTCTATAATTTCAAGTCTTGCCTTATCGTCCGGTGGACCAATATATATTATTAAGTCTAATCTGCCCGGACGAAGTAAAGATGTTTCGATGAGGTCGGGTCTATTTGTGACACCTATTACTGTAATTCCTGCACTGCCTGAATCGTCCATCTCTGTTAAAATTTGGGAAAGTACCCTTTCATTACCAGATAGGTCGTCAATGCCCTTTGGTCTGGCAAGTGAGTCGAGTTCATCAAATACTACTACACATGGTGAAGATGCCTTTGCTTTTCTGAAGATTTCTCTAATTGCCTTTTCAGACTCTCCAACCCATTTAGATAATACTTCGGGACCGTGAACGACTATTATATTAGCACCACTCTCAGTTGCTATGGACTTTGCAATAAGGGACTTACCGCATCCAGGGGGGCCAAACAATAATGCTCCTCTAGGCGGTTTAATACCCATTTGGATGAAGCTTTCGGGTTCTTTGATGGAATTTATAAGATTATCATATAATGTTCTTTTTACATCATATAATCCCCCAATATCACTCCATTTAACACGCGCAATGTCAACATAAAATTCTCTCATTGCAGTCGGGATAATTTCCCTTGTTGCATCCTTGAAATCTTTGTTGATAATTTCCATCATCTCAAGTGTATCTGGTGAAAGTTTGTCTCCCTCCGAATCAATTTCTGGCAGATACCGTCTGAGAGCCTTCATTGCAGCTTCTCTGCACAATGCCTTGATATCTGCTCCTGTATAGCCATGAAGTTCAGATGCAAGATGTTTTAAGTCAATATCTTCTGAAAGAGGCATTCCTCTTGTATGGATTTGTAGAATTTCGAGCCTCCCTTTTACATTAGGGACATCAATCTCGATCTCTCTGTCAAACCTGCCAGGACGCCTTAAGGCAGGATCAATGCTCTCAGGCCTGTTTGTGGCGCCAAGAACAATTACATTTCCTCGTTCTGCCATACCATCCATCAAAGCAAGCAGCTGTGCCACTACCCGTTTTTCAACATCACCAAAGGCCTCCTCCCTTTTTGCAGCTATAGCGTCGATTTCATCAATAAATATAATACTTGGTGGAGAATCTCTTGCTTCTTTGAAGATATCGCGTAATCTTGCTTCTGTTTCTCCATAGTACTTATTTACAATTTCAGGGCCATTTATAATATAGAAATTGGCTTCTGATTCTGAAGCAAGGGCCTTGGCAATCAAAGTCTTTCCACAGCCAGGTGAACCATACATGAGTATTCCACTATGCGGTTCAATACCGAGAGTAGAAAATACCTCAGGATGTCGCAAAGGTAATTCAACAATTTCTCGAAGTCGTTTAATCTGTTCCTTCAGACCGCCAATTTCCTCATAAGTAACACGAGGTTTTTTATCTATAGTAGCTTCTGTCATTATATTCAGCTTAGTAGAACGTTCAATCTTGACGATTGTACGAGGTATTACTCTTTCAATACGAAAATCCATCGAATTACCTAAAATAACCACGGATATTTCGTCACCCTCGTTCAGTGGTAATCCTCGGAGTCTGTTTTTTACAAACTCACAGAATTCTTTATCAATAGCAATATTACTATCCCCTAAAGGCATCAAAACCACACCTTTTGCAGACTTTGATTCAATCTTCCTTACTGTCAATATGTCGTTCAGACCTACACTGGCGTTCTTCCTCGTCTGGCCATCTATGCGGATTATATCTACTTCTTCTTCTTCCTCATCAGCTGGCCAAGCCGTAACTGCAGTATTACGTTTACCAATAAGTTCAACAACTTCTCCTGGTTGGATTTTAAGCTGATGCATAGAATAAGGATCAAGACGTGCTCGGCGTTTACCTACATCTCGATGTTTTGCCTCAGCTACTCTCAATTGAATAGTGGGCGATGATTCACCGCTGCTTTTACCCCGAGACTTTTTCAAGTGTTTGAAGTATCCTCCTCAGTTGATAATTTTGTCATTATTACTTCGATTTTACAAACTTTCTACTTATCGTGATAACTTCAATTTCTCCAACTCCAGCAGTATTTTTAATGGATTCTTCTAATTTATCCATTTGACCTTCTTTGTCCTCTATTAAAAAGTCTCCAACAATTGCATGTAAACCAAAGGCAATTGGTTCTTTAACATGAGCGTTTAGCTCCATATCATGTGGAATTTTGATCTTTAAAGCCTTGATTATTTCGTCAAGGTTAGAGTCGGCTTCAGCAGGTAGGATCCTAATCCTTGCTACTACACGTGTCATTTACTATGGGCCCTCAAATCCACATCCGATACACTTGTAAATTCTTGCAAATTCGCGACAGCTTTGACATCGCCAAATCAAAACATAGCCACAATTGGGACAATAATATTTTACGCATTCATCATTAGGCATTATAGCCCGATTACATGAAGTACAGAGGGGTAATTGCAAAGGTCTTGACATACTGTTAATCTGAAGATTTACATCCGAATTTATATTTTGCTTAGACGTCTTATTTCATTGTCAAATAAAATTTTCATTATCCTGGCGGCGCGTTTGGTGTCCAATATTTTTGATAGAGCAGCTGAATGGAAATCAAAATCTCCTGTCTTGGATATATTCTCAAGCTCCATTTGTGTAACTGTTGAAAATAATCCATCTATGGCTTTATTATCTATCCGTTCCAGCAACCTTCTAGCAAGAAGCATTTTGTTAAACTCATCTCTAAAAATGGAAAACCAATTTTTTTTATATTCCTGCAGTAAGTTATCATCTTTTTTTTCTATTGCTTTTGCTATTGCTCTACCAGCAAATATTGCAGCCATTCCGCAACTATAAATTCCTCCTGCTGTTGTCGGTTTAGTCTGACCCGCTGCATCTCCTATTATAATGGTACGATCATGGACAAAATTCTCTATTGGGCCCTTGATCCATATTGGAGCATATACCTTACGGATTATAGAATAGTTGTTAATCTTAAGATCCATATATGATTTAAGTGTAGTTGCGACGTTTAGTGATCTTCCTGCCACACCAATTTTTCCTCTCCCTGAACCTGTGGGAATAATCCACGCAAAGAATCCAGGATATCTATTGGTGTCAAAGTTGACTTCAACGGTATCAGGCTCGATCGTTTGAGAATACACTTCATATTGGGCAGACTGTAATACCCCAGCTCTATCAGTGTGAATTATTGACCCGACTCCTCTGGCATCAACAAAATAATTACAAGCAAGATCTCCTTCTGTTGTTTTTATGACGTAATAATTATTTTCATAAGAGGCAGTTTTAGATATAGAACGCATGGAGCACTTTGTTCTTATTTCTGCACCCATTTTTTGAGCTTGGAAGGCAATTTGTTTATCGAAGATACGCCTATCTAAAACGAGTATTCTTTGTTTTTCTGCATTTAGCTTAAAGCTTTTTGTAGGAGAAAGGATTTTCGCATATTTAATTTTATTCTCAATGGCATTAACTGACGGTATAATACCAAGACTCTGGATTCCCTTTGCACTAACTAGTCCTCCACAGTGTTCGGGTGTTCCGATCTCGGAATCTTCTTCAAGAACAGCTACTGAAAATCCAGCCGCTGCTATTTCTCGAGCTGCTAACAATCCAGAGATGCTGCCTCCGGCAACTATTACATTATAATATCCTTCTTTACTGATTGATTATCACCCAATATGGCATTTTTTATTTTAGTTCACTTTCTATGTAAGGATGGTCATCTATTTTATGGTTTATTTTTGTTTGCTTAAAATTTACATTACATAAAATGGGCCATTTTGAATTCCGATTTATGACGATTAAATTTTAATATCTAAATTTAAAGGAAATCGTTATAACAATTTTTTTATATTTTATAATTAATTTATAGCCGGTTTGGATTTGCTTTCCTGGTTGAATTTACAGCTTAAAATCAGCACTAATAAGGGAAAAATTTATAAAATTTCTAAAGGTTGGTACATAAATACTGTTATAATATCATCTGGCCTAGTTTATCAGATGGGATTGACTACTGGATTGGATTTATATACCAACTATGATTTCTAATGAGTGAGCAGGGTTATCTGTCTCAATCAAATTTTCTAACAATTATATGTCTCCAATCTGGTTTTTTGCTTCTAGCTTCAAACTCGATTTTAAAATTAAGTGATTTAAGAAGATCCACTATAGGCATATAATTTTCGAAGCCGTGTACTTCTAAAAGAAGAGAGATGTCTTTACTATTTGATAATACATTAGTTGCTCCCTTTAGAACTTCAAGTTCAGCACCTTCGACATCAATTTTAACCCAATTAACTTGCTTTATCCGATTTAACTGTAATATATTATCCAATGTATCTGCATTTACCTCAACAAAATTATCTCTTGGATTAGCTCTGTTTACCATTATGGTGTTATATATCGTATAACCTAAATCTTCATCTGGCAAATAGAGTTTAATCTTCGTTCTTTGAGAGTATACTGCATAATTCAATGGTATGACATTGGTTAATCTATTTAGCTGTATGTTACGATTTAATATATCAAAATTTCCTGGATGGGCT
>DASQWW010000012.1:0-3247 GCA_035640055.1 Nitrososphaeraceae archaeon
CTTTAACAAGCTTGTGAACGGATCTTGGGACTCCCAGAATCAGAATCCTTTAGAATAACAACATCTGGTATCTCATCTGAAACATTCGCTTGTGGAGCTGCCTTAAATCCATCTCCTAAGAATTTTCTGTTAGCAATAATAATACACATGGTCATTCTAGCTAGAAGTTTTTCCCGTCCACCATCCAAAGAAATTTTACATGGATTACTTTCATATGTATGTGTAGTGATAATTATGCCGATAAGAAGGGAGACTAATCGGTTTTTAAGCTCATTTCTGACCTTCTTTTATCTTGCTATGATCTCTGCTCCGACTCCAATCTCTGCAGCATCCAGAAAAACCCGAGTTGTCAGAATTGAACGATCAGCAGCATTTGTAACGGTTGTATCAATGATGTCGATCTTAACTATGATATGTTGTAGAAACCTCCCACAATACTCTGCAAAATCATTAGGCTAATCTAATGATGTCCGTATTATAATGCAATATAAATAGAAATCCTGTTTATCATTTATGGCAATTAGAATACGAATTGCTTCTACATACCTAACTTCGACTAAACTGATAAACATCTTCTAACTTTTTTGATCCTGTTTGTGAACTAATAATTTGTGACGAAGTATTTTATATCTTGTCTAGGTTTCTACTAAAATGCAATTTACTGATATTTAGACGTCTTTTACATTTAGATTATGATATGATGTTTAGGGCATGTTGATATACTTGAAAGGTTGCTGGCAAAATTCCTATAGGTTCTCCATCAACAGCAACAGATACGTCTCTTTCCTTTGAATTTATTGACACTTTCTTGGCTCGCTTGTAAAAGACATCACCTTCGTTACTATAATCGCCAGTTTTCATAGTAGCTAACTCGTCTATCATTTTAAGGCTACCTGAATCTTTTAGAATAATTACATCTAGCAATCCATCTGAAACACTAGCTTGTGATGCTGCTTTAAATCCTCCTCCAAGATATTTAGTATTGGCAACTATTCCCATTGTCATCTTTGTGAGAATTTTTTCACGTCCATCATCTAAAATAAATTCACACATATTGCTTTGATATGCGGGCATCGTCGAAACTATTCCTGCTACTGTAGATACAAGACGGCTCTTAATTTTACTTCTAACCTTCTTTGACCTATCTATAATTTCTGCTCCAAAACCAATTTCTGCAGCATTGAGAAATGCTCTTGTTGATATTTTAGAACGATCTTCAAGATCGGTCGCAGTAGCAGTTATTACATCAATCTTTTGTATTTTGCCTTTTGCAAAATTATGACAACATTCCATTATTCCTTCAGGTAAATTTAGAGATTTGGCTAACACATTTCTTGTACCACTTGGAATCAGACCCATTACAGCTTCAGAGTTTATTGGCTTCGCAAGTGCAGCTTTAGGAATCCTGCTATTATTATTATTGTTGTTGTTCTTCTTCTTCTCCTCCTCCCTCTCTTGCTCGATATAATCAGAAGAAAAAGAAGAAGAAGCCTGACGATTGTTGTTGACCTTTTTTTGTTCTTCTTCTATGAGAAAAAAACCGTTTGCAACCTCATTTATTGTTCCATCTCCACCTATCGCTACAATTTTTTTAAATCCTTTTTTTAGAAATTCTCTTGTGAGTGCAGTTCCATCCCCCGCCTTTTTAGTGAACACGATTTCTGGAGGAGTTTCACCAAAAACTTCTTTTATTTTCTTATAGAGATTCTTCCAACCCTTTCCAGTCGAACCACTAGAAGAACTACCATTAACAATCAACACTGTATCAGGATCTATTTTGAATTTTCTCCTCCATCTCTTCTACGGAGTTGTTGTTATTCAAATGTTCTATAAATTTACTGCCAACAACATCCTGATGAAAAAGCAACGATTCTTCAACAAGAAAACTTGAAACGGGTTTGCCATAAATGTTGTTAGATTTGCTTTGCGTACTTCTTGCGTATGATTATCTTTGCAGGTATTATTACCATCCAGAAGTAATTTGCTATTTGTAGATTAATATTCGAAACAAGAATTGACATTACAAAGATAGAAGGCAAAAGAATAGACTCTAGCAAGACATTCTGTATCGCGGTATGACTCATAGTCTTATCAATCAATCTTTTTTTCCTTGCGTGTAACCAAATGAATGTCAGTGAGGAACCAGCCAAAGTTAGAACTAATGCATATAATATGAATACAACATGATAGAAACCATAATCTACCTGAAGGTCAACAGCAAAAGGGATAATGGTTATGAACAATAAGAATACAAGATTTAACCATACTACTACATGATGGGAACCTACTATGTGGTTGAAGATTTGATGATATGAAATCCAGTAAACCCCTATGACAAAGAAACTTATCACATAAATTGTAAATCGTGGTCCCAACTCTCCTACTAACCTCTGGATAACTTGTGTTTGAGTAAGATTTTGCGGCAAGTCAGGTAACTGAATTGAAACAGCAATAAACGTTATAGAAAATGCAAAAATAGCGTCGCTAAAAGAAATTACATGCTCTAGTCTTATTTTGCTCTCCATTGAAGAAAAACCTATAGCTAATGCCATTGATATCTATATAATATGATGTGGCTTTAAAGGACGTCCAGAAGTTAATAATAGAATAACAACAATCAGATTAGTTGATGAGGGTTTTTGCTATGCATCTATGATGATAATGAAAAATGTGAATAATTATTGACTTCAAATGAAGCGTGTCTAGTATCAAAGTTTGTTGCTCAAAACAAGAAAGGAAACATAAGAATAATAGATGATATATATATCAACAAAAAAAATAGTTAAGCTTTGGTAATGATGCTATCTATAATACTACTGCTATACACAAGTAGTTCTCCAATCTCTCTGGATGCTACCAAGTAACATAGAGCAAACATAGATTTAATAATAGAGATGCTTTGTCTGTGAATTACAATGATAGAAACAAAAAAGAAGAAGTCTACTACTAGATTATTATTAGTTGTATTAGGTGCTACAATCCTAATATTAGGGACAGCAGCAACTAGTCTTGTTCCCTTAGCTGCGATACAAAATAGTATTACTATGGCATATCCGCAACAAAGAGTAGGGTATTATTATTCTCATAGCCAAGATGGTGATGAGATGAAGCCAGGAGAATACGCAGCTGGAACCATTGCAAG
The DNA here is from genome assembly GCA_035640055.1 of Nitrososphaeraceae archaeon. Classification (GTDB taxonomy): domain Archaea; phylum Thermoproteota; class Nitrososphaeria; order Nitrososphaerales; family Nitrososphaeraceae; genus DASQWW01. The sequence continues at coordinate 3,143 of DASQWW010000012.1, forward strand.
TTTGCAAAATAATCAGAATGGTAATCCTGCATGGATAGTTTCAGGCTATTGGAAAGGTGGTTTGATTATGAATAAGTCTTCTTCAAACATTAATACTGCTACAAG
>DASQWW010000013.1:0-4870 GCA_035640055.1 Nitrososphaeraceae archaeon
CAGACAGGTTGGATATTAGGTTCACCTTGTTCATCAATGGTTGCAACCTGCAAATTCAATTTACTTTCAAGGAACCTCTCGACTTCTTCTCTGGTCATACCAGGAATCTCGGAAGTGGCGTTAACTATTTTCATAATAATAATACTTCAACGGCGTATGAACAGAAAAGAGTTTCGTTCTCTATTTCTTAGTTTATGTTTTTATTATATTCTCTGACTATGCAGTAGGTAAAAGTAGTAAACTGCAGGAGACTTGACATCTAAGGTAGAACCTAACCAATGAAAAGTATTTGAGTCGGGCTTTCCCGTGGTCTCGACGAGAGTTTTTTTATGATACGATGATTTCAGCCCCAACTATATTATGGAAATAATAATAATATTTTAGCAATGTAGGCAAGTAGACTCCGATAATTGCATTTGTAAACGTATTACTATCTTATTGCTTTTGGAAATCAAAATTCTATTCCAAATTTGTGTTGACATATTAAGGCAGATGTAGTAGTTCAGCTATCAGGGCACTTTATTACAGAAGAGCGTCCAGCTAATCAACTTCGTTGGAAATAAAACTAATAGGAGTGAATTATAAAGCGTGTAGAATGCAAATATATAATCAAAAGATAGAATTTTCGGTATGTTGTGTCTGAGCATATTTTTAATGTGTGGGCGCTGAGGGTATTTCCACAAGCCTAAAAAACAGATAAAACAACCACATCGATTGTCACTTACATAGAACAATAGCATAGACAATAAGAGGGAAAAAGTGGATACTTTACGTAACTCGGCTGTTTATATACTTGCAGGAAACAAATGAATACATTTGGGAATAGAATGTCAGAAATGTAGATAGGCGCTCCCATCAACTTTTTATCATTTTGAAACATTAATTCATTTAGGTAGAAATGGAAAAAATTACATATACCAATCCTAAAGAAGAAAAAGAAGAACTAGAATCAAAAGGAAAGCCAGAAATGGAAGCAAAAGAAGAATCCAATATCAGGGTAGTAAGACAAGCATTTGAAGCTCTTAATTCTGGAGACGTAAGCAGAGTCCATGAATTCATAAGTTCTGAATATTTCAATCATGAATCGCAGGTAGATCCAGTTCGTTCAAAGCTTAGAGGCCCAGAAGAGTTTATAGATACTGTCAAGAATCTAAGAAATGCTTTTGCTCATCTTCATTATGAAGAACAAGAAAGCGTAGCATCAGAAGATAAGGTTATTTCCATAGTAAATGTAACTGGAAAACATGTAGGAAATTTCTTTGGTATTGCTTCTCCGACAGGACATGATATATCTTACCAAGCAGTACATATACACAGAATAGGCAGCAACGGAAAGATAGTAGAACATAAGGCAATTCGAGATGATCTCACATTTATGATGCAACTTGGAATAGTGGGTCCAAGCTCTATAAAATATGAACCATTATTCCAAGCCTGGAAGGGCTTTATACAGTCACAAATGCCCCAGCCAGCAGTTTCAAAATCATCCGCTGATGACGAAGCTACAATACGTTCTCTTTATTTCCAAATGATTGATGGCTGGAACAAAGGCAGTGGTGATGTCTTTGCTGCTCCATTCGCTGAGGATGGTGATCTTGTAGGCTTTGATGGTACACATCTTAAAGGGCGTCAGGAAATAGCTTCGTTTCACCAGCAACTCTTTGACATGTTCCTCAAAGGCAGCCGTCTTGTAGGCAAGGTTAGGAGTGTACGTTTTGTGACTTCTGATGTTGCTGTAATGCATGCAGTTGGTGGAACGTTGATGGCTGGACAGTCTGACATTGACCCAGAGCGAAATTCAATACATACCCTTGTTGTCGTGAAAAGTAGTGGTGGTGGCGGCAACGAATGGCGCCTTGCTGCATTTCAAAATACGAGGGCTCAGTTTATTGGAAGACCTGAGGAGTCTCAGGCATTGACTGAAGAGCTACGACAAGAGCTGTAATCAACCAGTAACCTCTGTTTATATATCAAACCTTTAATTTAAAAACTTGATTTCTGGTTATAATTTCTCCTCTTTCCTTTTTCAGTTCCTCTTCTAATTCTTCATCCTAATCTTTGTAATCAGATTTCTTGGATTCTTCATCATCATCCACTTCCACAGACATCTTTAGTTTCTTGTTTGACGGTTGTACAAACCTAATAGCATCATCAACTACTGTAGCATTAATTAACAAATCTAACTATATAATAAGAAATAGAGACAAGAGATTTAGCTATACTGAAATTAAGTAAGAGGTCTTATGTAGTTAAAAACTTGATAGTATGAAATCCAACTACCAAAAGATATCATCAATATGTATATGCAAAATGATCATAAGGTATCAAAAGTAATCTAGAATTGAATTCCTTAGTATTAAAGAAATTATTATAATTAAAAATCACCTGTAATTTTTTGCTATTATGTCTTTAGCTAGGTTAGCTTTTCTTTGTAGATAGATATGTTAATGAATTAGCTTCTTCAAATAATTTGCATCCACTGTTACAGGTATCTGATAGGGAGAATCGAGTAAGACCACTGTGGCCTCCTGCTTTTCATAATCAACTCTTGTGATCTTAGCTTTCATAGACTTGAAGGGACCAGCAATGACTTCAACTGTATCATCCACAGTGAGGTCAGATACAACTGGTTTTTTCACTAGATATCTTTCAATATCTTTGAAAGGTAGTTCTCCACGAATCTGACCTCTCACATGTCGTATACCGGCTAAGGCCTCGTAGGCAACATTTGAGTCCGGAGCCTCAACAATGATATACCCTTTGAAGCTATCAAGTACAAGGATTGAACAAATTCTGATCTTTTTTGTGTTAACTTTATTTTGTAAAATATTTGCCACTACATGCTCTTGTCCACCACTGGTTCTAACAGCAAAGAATTTTGACTCAGGAGCAGATCGTTGTATTGTTGATGATTCCTGTTGTTTGCTAGTATTCTGCGGCGATGGAGCAGTAATAGCGCTATTACTGGAGACCTGAGAAGGAGAGGATCCTTCTGTCGTATGAAAATTAGTGGTAGCGTCCTTTTCAAAGGAATCTTGAATTACTAAATCATCGTCGTTGTCATTGACTTTGTGAATGTCGTGTTTATTTTCTTTAATACCATCTGCCATTTTCTTTAACTCGAAATATTAGTAGTTGAATGCAATTTATAAGTTTACTCAACCTAATCATTCATTGAGAATCAGGTAATAGTGTATGTTAAACTTCTAATAATATATTATAATTCTTCTATTCCTCTAAAGAGAAATGGAAAAATTGCTATCTCCATATTTTGGCTTCAGATTAAATATTTCTGATATTTTTTAAACCTTGACAAAAGGATCATAAGTATATTCAGCTGTTCACTATGCCTTTAATATTCTGGATGCGCTAACCCAATTAGAGGAAAGATAATAGTATCAGTTTTTTCTATAAGGCCAAATATTTCAGTCACTGTGTCTTAGCCAATAGAATGAGAAGAGTTATGTGACATACTTTCTACAGATTTTTACTGTTCTAAACCCAAGTAAAGTTGTTAAAAAGCAAAGCATCGTTGGATAAGAATTTTATGATTAATGATAATAGTATAGCCCACGACTTTATTAGGGTCCGGGCTATACCAGCATTTGTTGGATGTAACGCAAGATGAATCAAATCTTTTGTGGTCATAAAAGTCTTTCTTATGTCCTTCTAGTATTATTAATGCTTGTCTTATGCTCATTGCTATCATCCTCACATATAATATCGGTATTGACTAACTCTTATGTTTTGGGAACAAATATACTGCAAACAATACCTTTTATTTTAACTAGATACCCTATGTCTATCAAAAATTTAGCAGTATAATCTATCCAATGTAAAACAAATCCACATATAATACGTCAACCTGAAATCCTTTAGCTTGAATCGTTCCATTGAAACACCAAAATGATGTCATATTGTTACCACTTGTATCAATACATAGAAACTTTATTTGTACATAACTTTGCTGGCGTTTAACATCCTATTTATTTAATAATTAGTAAAAAGGCTTTGTATGAACAGATCACTTACTTAACCTTGTCTTAGCTTCATTAGAGCTTAAAAAGATAGAAAAAGGTGCATAATCAATCCCACCCCTTATCATCATCATTGTCATCATCATCATTGTCGGCGTTATTGTTCTCTTTGTTGTTCGTTTGCATATTACCGACTTGACCACTAGCACCGTTTTTGATTTGGTCTATACAAAAGGGCCTGGCCAGTTGCTCAGAAAATCCAACTCCAGTAACTCTTGATAAGCAAAGATTGTATGCATCTTTTACTCTTGATGTAGTAGTATTTTGGGCTAATGCTTGTTGGATAACAATACTAGATAAGGAGGAGAAGACACCTACTGCTAATAATACTAGTACTGCTGCCACTGTTAGGAAATTTGGATACATTATCATCATGTCCTGGCAAAATTATTCTTATTAATTATATTTGTATTGAGGAAATAGTTCATAGTAGTTGGTAACGACTAAATAAACAACAGAAATGAAATTGTTTATTATTATTTCAAATTAATTAAAACTTACTTATCTATCTTTCTTATGTCTTCCTGGAACTATATTTGTTCCTTTTTCTTTCATCAATTCTATTTAATATTGATGTTAATAACGTACTCATATCAGTCTCCTATCTTCTATCAAGCTTTTATGAAAGAAAAAAGGAGAGTATAGATGAGATCAATTTTGTCAACATGTTGATTTAAAGGCCACTGCCCACTGAGGCTGATGTATTATCGGTATCTGTATCAAGACATGTAACATTTCTATTGCAGTTATCCTTATGCGTAGTTTAGAAGCTAAAATTCATTTCGTTGTCTCCTTCACCGCTTCATGTGCAGCTTATTGCGTGAGCTGCTGGT
>DASQWW010000014.1:0-4923 GCA_035640055.1 Nitrososphaeraceae archaeon
GAAAGCTTTTCTAGAAGGTTATACTTCCTGTTACAATTAAGTTATCAGTATTATCTGTGGATTATTAGCTCAACAGATAATGTAGTATCTTCCCATATGCATGATATATAATAAATATACCCAATATCATCATTACAATGATGCTACGAAGGCAGCAGAGGAGTTTTCTATCTTGGCATAACCGAAGTAAAATAATTTGTTTTTGGTTTTTGTAACATAGCACTACTTAATCAAAAGATGAAAGAAACTAGTGCATCAGTCAGAGAATTAGGCCATCCGCGAATAATGCTAAACTATCTGTTGTTGTAGACACTGAAACTTCTGCTAATCTTATTCCAACTAATGTTCAGACCAAGAGCCACTTGTACGTTTGCCCTCTTCAAAAGCATTTGATTTTTGAATCAAAATAAATTGGTAATTTATTATATTATTACATCCTATTAAAAATTTGAAGAAAAATTAATAATAAAAAATGATAAAGAATTAAAATTACCAAACCCTATTATTGTATTGTTGAGGAATGTATTTAGCTAGTAAAGCAACACCAATAACAAAGACAAAAAAGAGCGATTTTATGTTAATTGCAGCACTAACCATACTGATGGTAATGGGGACATCCCAAATAATAGCAGCAATTGGTACTACTAATCCAGTTCAAGCACAACCCGTTGGAAATGGTTCATTTAAGGTGATTGTAAATATAAAAGGAATAGACGCTACAATTGACAAGGCCCAAATCTGGGTTACTGGAAAGGATGAAACTGAATCTACTACTCTTAATAACCCTATATCTTTAATCAACGCAAATAATAATGATGAAGGCGGTATTCTTAGAATTGAATTTGAATTCAAGCAGGGTACAATAAAAGTAGGAGATCGAATTGAAGCTTGTTTTAAGGTTCTAGAGGATAAAGACAAAGAAGGTACTCACTTTGCATGCCAAAAAGAAAAAGTGAATACATCTGCAAATGAGCCACAAACTATCAATATAATATTATAACTAAATTAATTTTTTTGTTAGAGGTCGTTTAAGAGAACGTTTGGTCTCTCTTTTATCACTTACTCACAGGAAATAATAAGTAGAACAATCATAAGAGAAATCATCTGTGATTCTAGATAATTAAGAACAGTAGAAAAAGTATGTTATTAAACAGCAAATTATTTTTAGATCGAGAGCTTGCCATAAGTATTATACTGTCTTCTTTTATAATAGGAATTGGATTCGTACTTAAGTGGGCGGCAAGTATGAATTTAAACTTACAAAACAATCGAAATTATTATAATAAATTGTTAGGGGTATATCAATATTGGTAGTCCTCTGCCGTTATTATAATAGGATAAATCGCCAGTGTTGAGTATTCATACCAGTGCATGTTAGTCTGGCAGCTTCAAGAATATTCGATCTTATTTCTGATGGAACATCCTATGTTCCGAATTCTTAGTTGTTATACATTCAAAAACGTCCATATCCTCTGCTGCTAATCCAGTTAGGTGCCAAAAACATCTTAAGGCTTTCAAAACTTAAAAATGTCAATACAAAGTTTGATGTTATTATTGTTTTAGTGCTAGCAATGAGTAGTAGTAAAATGTGCAATAATAGTAATAACTTATAGTTCTTCATATTTAATAAATTGAGCAGAAGTGGATATTATAGTTGCTGGCTGACTTAAAAAGGGCTCTTGTCGAAGCAGTCGAAGACTCCATAAATGGAAAAACTTCCTTTGCAATAGCCTTTTCAGGGGGAGTGGATAGCTCATTACTTGCAAAAATATGCAAAGATCTCAGAAAAGAGATTACATTATTAACAGTAGGATTTCCAGAATCACATGACATTCAATTCTCAAAAAGAATCGCTTCAAAAATGAATTTGTCACATAATATAGCTGAGTTAAATAAGACAGATTTTCAAAAGAATTTAGGGTATATCCAGCAAAAAATAGGATGTAAAAATATAAGTCATATTGAAAATTGTATTGCATATTTCTACATTGCAAAACTTGCAACTGAAAATAATTTTCAATTAATCTTAACAGCAAATGGTTGTGATGAACTATTTTGTGGTTATAACAGGTACAGGCAGATCTATAATCAGGGAAAAACAACTATAATGGAGTTAATAGATGAAAAAATTGCCAATGAATTGGTATTAATGGAAGAAATAAGTACAATGACAAAGGAATTTGGAGTAAATATTAAACAACCATTTCTATCACAGAAATTCATTTCATTTGCCAAAAATATACCGATTGATCAAAAGATCACAAGTTTTTATGATTTTATTAGAAAACATATTTTGAGGGAGGCTGCACTTTTAGTGGATGTTCCACAGGAATCGGCAATGGCACCCAAAAAGGCACTTCAATATGGCTCCTTGATTCACAAGAACTTACAAAGAAGGCATAAAAATAGAATAACGACTAGATCAAACTACATAGCTGATGACATTTTCCTGTAAAGGCAATATTATAATTCAGACTTTTTTTATGTCTTATAGTGCATATGGTTCTAGTAGTAGGCAGTGACGGTGAAGATTCCTATTTAGGAAATTAATTGTAAAAAGGACATGTCAGACATTAATTTTTTCATGTGCAAGACTAGAATATTTCTTGTTTGTATCCTTCACGATTGCTGCCACATTATCAATAATCTTTGAAGACGCGGAAAGATGTTTTTTTGCATCAAAGACGGATTCTAATTCTACATGTGGTAGATTCTTTACTAAAACAGGATCCTTCATTAAGGCATCAAAGAAATTCTCCTCCTTCTCTAAGGCTTTAAATGCTATCCTTTGAATGTCTCTGTAAGCTTCAAATCTGGGGACACCCTTCTTTACTAATGCATCAAGAACAAATTCAGCATAGATTTGACCCTTTGTCATATGCAGGTTTGAAATAATTCTTTCTTTGTTTACCTTCAGCTCTGAAATAACCTTCATCATTGAATTTAACATCTCATCCAATAATATTGCGGCCATTGGAAGTGTAAACCTTTCATTTGCGGAATTCGATAAGTCTCTCTCGTGCCATAAGGCAATATTTTCCATTGCTATACTAATCAAAGAACGTAAGATCTTTGCAAGCGAAGAAACTCTCTCACTTTTAATTGGATTACGCTTAACAGGAACTGCACTACTTCCCATCTGACCCTTTCTAAAGGGTTCTGCGACTTCGCCCACTTCAGTTCTTTGTAAATTCCTAATTTCGATTGCAAATTTATCAAGTGTAGATCCTACAAGAGCAATTAGAAATTGCATCTCTGCATATCGTTCACGAGAAATGACCTGTGTAGCAGCATCAACTGCATAAAGCCCTAGATCTCTAGCCACTATTTTCTGTACTTCTAATGCTTTATCACCCATTAAAGAACCTGTTCCAACAACTCCAAGAGTTTTGCAAAGCAGAAAACGCTTCTTACCCTCTTCAATCCTTTCGATATGCTTTGATATTTCTTCAGCCCATACTGCAAATTTTAGTCCAAAAGCAATTATACTTGCATGCTGTCCGTGTGTTCTTCCAACTGCAGGCAGCATTCGAAATTCTGCCGCCCTATCAGTAAGAAGATTTGCTAGTTTCAAAATTTTACCTTCAAGTATAGTGAACGCATCCTTCATTTGTAAAGAGGTACTTGTATCTATAACATCATTACTTGTTAGACCATAGTGGATCCAAGGCTTTGTTTTTTCTGAACACTGTTCACTTAAGGCTTCTACTAATGCCAGGATATCATGTTCATTAACTGCTTCTAATTCTCTAATTCTTTCTAAGGTAATCTTGCCAGATTTTGCTTCTTTCACAATTTCATCAGAGGCATCAATTGGTATCAGTTTGAGTTGAGCCTGTGCTGTTGCTACTGCAGCTTCAAAATTTAACTGATACTCTAACCGTTTTTTTTCTTCAAATATTTCTCTAATTTCTTTGCTTCCATAACGTCCTGAGTCTATTGGCAGAATAGGCATCTCTTCTATTAGACAACAAAACAGTGAAGAAAATAAACCTTATTAGATTGTAAATAATCGATTTGTGATTAACTCAATATTGAATTATTACTACTGTAAAAAAGGCTTGATCTAATTTTGTGCTCAAAATTACTATAAAATCGATGGAGGTATTATTGGATGCTCTATGTAGTATCTCCACCAAAGGACAAATACCTCCACTCTATTTCTAGATATCTAACTACTTCTGCCGGTGGAGACACTCAATTATGGATCGAGACATTAGTTTATGATATCTCCACTAAAAGAAGCTCAAATCTTACTCCTTTTAACAAAATAAGCAAAAGCGGAGATGGTGAAGGTAACGGAGATATTTTTCCATACTAAATGGATGTATGGTGACACAACTTCTTCTTAGAATCAATTGAGTATAATAATACTGCAATTTTTTAAATGTCTATTATACTAAGGTATTATGAGTCAGTCCTTTTCCTTTCTTCTTTCTCCAACTTCATTCCATCCACTCAAGTCTACCTCAGTAAATATGGTTTCATTTTCCTTTGCAGAAGCAATCCATTTCTTTAATATCTGTTTCCAATCCATCTTCTTCTTTTCATCATCATCCACTACCACCATATTCTCATCAAATGCATCAACAAATCTTGTATAAAATTCACCGACTTTTGTCATTGCTCTAAAATTCTCATCTTCCTTTAACCCAATAGCAAATTCATTTCTATCTTTGTTTGTATATATACAAATTAGCAATTTTCCACGTTTATCTATAGTCGTTGTATTTTTCAGCTTCTTGAAGCAATGTTGTACTTCCTTTTTAATTTAGTTGAATAGTATGAATCAATTAACGAGTTTATTGCTTCGTCTAATGAAATATGTCTATCACTTGTTTTTAGTACGAGTTCAAGTAGGTATTTATCAAGTTTATCATAAGTTTTCATAGATAAACGGACATTTCGATACTCAACAGACTG
>DASQWW010000015.1:0-5873 GCA_035640055.1 Nitrososphaeraceae archaeon
TTAATCGTGAACGAGCCTTTTCGAAGTAACCCAAAATTATATCTTGCGCCATACTCTTTAATACTCTTTTTAGTCGGTCCTAATTTCCTCTGCAAGTTTCCTCTTATCAAGGAGCACTTTAACTTTTTTCAAACGTACGAACTCCTCTCTTTCACGTTCCTCTAGTGTAGCACGAATAAAAGCTATTGCATCCTGATATTGAGGAATGATTACATATTCAAGAGCATTAATGAGTTTTTGTGTTCGCTCTAGCTCTTTTGCAAGACTATATATAGCATTCTCAAATTCGGCTGCCTTACACACTTTGGGAAGTATATTTTTAATCACCCTTGCAGCCTTATCTACTGATGCGTTTGTCTCAATGAAGCCATATGACAAGTGTTGACTGGCCTCCTTTGTGTTTACTTGAAGTGTAGGAATTTTTACGTCAACTATTCTCCTAACATTAACATCTACCTCCATTACGCTGGGAGTAGAATCAGAAACGGCTTCAAGTGTGGATGTGCCCAGAGTCATGTAGGCATTATAGACAGATGTATAAATCTCCCCAAGTGGAGACCATATGTCTCCTCTAGCCTTATTAGCTTCTTCTATCATCTCATCAATTTTTTTAAGCAATACTTCACGTTTATCGTCTAATATTTTATGAACCATCTTTGATACTTGCATTGAACGACGTATCTTAATAAGCTCGATTTTTGTAGCGCTAACTCTCCTTCCGAATGACATATTGAATTACCTGCTACCTTTATAATATTGTCTTACATGCTTTTCCTTAATTTTAGTCAATTCTCCTTCAGGGACTGTCGATAAAACATCCCACGTTCTACTTAAAGTCTCTTCCAAATTTCTATTTTCATCATGACTTTGTTTTAGGAAATGATTTTCAAATACATCTCCTGCATCTAGATATTTAAGGTCTACACCTGTCAGCCCGGCCCTTCCAACAATTTCAGAAAGTGCTCTGACTTCCTGTGCTCTTGAATAAGCATCGTACAATTGGTTTCCAACCTCCATATGATCTGCTCTTGTCTTGCCTTCACCAACGCCATCTTTCATTAATCTCGAAAGAGACATTAGGACGTTAACTGGAGGATAAATGCCTTTTCTAAATAACTCACGGCCAAGCACAATTTGCCCTTCAGTGATATATCCAGTAAGATCTGGAATTGGATGAGTGATATCATCTGCTGGCATCGATAAAATTGGTACCTGTGTTACGCTACCATTCTTTCCCTTTATCCTTCCAGCACGCTCATAATTATTTGCAAGGTCTGTATATAAGTAACCTGGATAGCCTTTTCTTCCAGGAACTTCTTCTCTAGCCGCACTGATTTCCCTGAGGGCTTCGGCATAGTTAGTCATATCGGTTAAAATAGCAAGCACATGCATTCCCAAGTCAAATGCCAAATATTCTGCCACAGTTAATGCAACCCTTGGCGTTATGATCCTCTCTATTGCAGGATCATCAGCTAGATTCAGAAATAGGACACTACGTCTGAGAGCTCCAGATTCTTCTAGACTACGTTTGAAATATTGCGCTTCAGAATACTGCACACCTATAGCCGCAAAGACCACTGCAAAGTCTTCTTTTGTTCCTACTACAGTTGCTTGGCGCGCAATCTGGGCTGCAAGGATATTATGTGGCATACCTGAACCAGAGAAGATCGGAAGCTTTTGTCCTCTTACCAAAGTAAGCATTCCGTCTATTACAGAAACACCTGTCTGAATGAACGATGTCGGATATTCTCTTCGTTCAGGATTCATCGGTTCACCATTAACATCGATAAATCTATCAGCTATCGGATCTGGCAATCCGTCGTTTGGTCTCCCCAAGCCGTCGAATACTCTGCCAAGTAATTCTTGTGAAAGTGGCATTTCCATAGTTTTTCCAACAAACTTTGCCTTAGTACCAGTAATTGCAAGACCTGTCGTACCTTCAAAAACCTGAACAACTGCTTTTCCATGTCCGACTTCCAATACTTTTCCTAGTCTTTTTTCGCCATCTCGTGTTTCAATTTCTACTAGTTCATCAAAAGAGACCTTGGTGATACCATCAATTATCATTAATGGACCCTTGATTTCGGCGACCTTACTGTATTCAACACTTACAGATTTAGACAATTGCCTTTACCTCCTCTGGAGCGAGCAATTTGTGGAATTGTTCCATCATTTGGTTTTCTAAGTTATCCAATTTTGCTACCTGATCGTCAGGAATTTCAAACTTCGCCTTTAGAAGCGAAACAATAATTTGCATGGCCCTTATGTCTGCTAATGAGGCACCATCCTTAAGAGCCTTTTGTGCCTCTTTATAAAATTTAACCATTAAGTTTACAAGTTTCAATTGCTTTAGTGGCCCACAATAGGTATCTACCTTATCAAAGGAATTTTGTTGTAGGATACCAATTTTGATCATCCTTGCAACTTCTAGAACTAATTTTTCTTCATCTGGTAACGCTTCTGGTCCCAATAACCTGACTATTTCTTTTAGGGTGTCTTCCCTTTGAAGCACTTCGTAAGACTGAGCCCTTAACTCATACCATTCTTGACTTACATTTTGTTTCCACCATTTTGAAACATCTTCAAGGTATCCTGAGTAGGACTGCATCCAATTTATAGACGGATAATGTCTTGAGTAGGCTAATCGTGTATCAAGCGCCCAAAAAGTCTTGATAAACCTAATTGTGTGGGTGGTAACTGGTTCTGTAAAATCTGCTCCTGATGGAGATACAGCTCCAACAAGAGTAACAGAACCTGATCTTTCAGGTGCCCCTAATGCTCTTACCCTTCCTGCTCTTTCGTAGAATTCTGCCAATCTGGATGCAAGGTAAGATGGATATCCTTCTTCGGCAGGCATTTCTTCAAGACGCCCAGACATTTCCCTCAAAGCTTCTGCCCATCTACTTGTTGAATCTGCCACAAGCACCACGTCAAACCCCATATCTCGATAATATTCAGCAATTGTAACTCCTGTATATATTGAGGCCTCTCTAGCTGCGACTGGCATGTTGCTAGTATTTGCTACTAGAACTGTTCTCTCCATTAGTGGCCTGCCGGATCTAGGATCTATTAAATGAGGAAATTCAACAAGGACTTCAGTCATTTCGTTTCCACGTTCGCCACATCCAATGTAAACTACTACCTTAGAGTCGGCCCACTTCGCGATTTGATGCAACGTAACAGTCTTACCTGTACCGAATCCTCCGGGGATAGCACCTGTCCCACCCTTTGCAATTGGAAAATATGTGTCAATTATACGCTGCCCAGTAATCAGCGGTACTGAGGGGTCATATCTTTCAGCGTAAGGTCTTGGCTTTCTAACGGGCCACTTATGATACATCTTAAGTTCTACCTTACGACCATTTCTTTCAGTAGTAGCTATTATATGGTTAATATCATAATCACCTTCATTTACTATATCAATGATTTTTCCTCCGTCGTAATCTGGTGGTATAAGTATATTGTGCGTTAATAACGGAGTTTCCTCCACATTTCCAATAATAGATCCAGGGCCAACGTCATCTCCCTTTTTTACTATCGGTTTGAAGTTGTATTTTTTGTTCAAGTCAACTGGACTTGTAGCTATTCCCCTACCAATGAAAGATCCTGATTTTTGAGCTATTTCTTCCAGTGGTCTCTGAATTCCGTCGTAAATCTTACCAATAATTCCAGGTCCAAGCAACACAGAAAGTGGCTGACCTGTACCGACTACAGGTTCGCCTGGCCTTAAACCAGAGGTAGATTCATATACTTGAATAAAGGCGATGTCTCCAGTTAATCTAATTACCTCTCCGATTAATCTTGATTCTCCTACTTCTACTGTTTCATACATCTTTGTGGCTGACATACCATCGGCTCTTACCGCTGGGCCACTAATCCAAACGATTCTTCCCTTTGATACCAACTTTATTACTCTCCTCTTAACATTTGGGCAATGTCCTTTCTTATTAAAGGTTTAAGCCTTTCAATGCGAGAATCTAATGTGTTATCATAGCTCATAGATCTGTCCGAAGACATTATACGAATACCACCAATAACATTTAATGATTCGTCAGATAATGTCATTCTAATTTTGTTATTTTCCCTTGATATCTCCTCTATGGCCATTTTGACTAATTCACGATCCTTTGTATTACATTCTACAATGAGTTCTTCTGAAGGTATTTCAGAAACTGCTTCCTTCAGCATTTTTTTTATTAATGTACTGTAGTTTTCTCCTTCATCGTTTAAAGAGGAAAGCTTTGCTTTTGCTTTTTCAAAAACATCATTTACAGCTCTTTCTATTAAGATAAGCTGCTTATTTCTTGCAACCAGTCTACTAGAACCAATAATTTGTCTTTTGAGATTTTCTGCCTGCTTTTGAGAAAGACTTATAATCTTAGTATATTCAGCATCTAATGCACTTTTAGAAGCTTCTAATTTATCTATTGATTCCTTATAAGCAGAATCAATCTGTTCAATTAAATCTGCCTCTCTCTGTGATAAAACCTTGTCTATCGTCCTCTCTAAAGGTGAAATTGAGCTCATCGTAATCATATTGACTTCTTCTTACATGATTTTAATCTTTTCTTATAAAAGACAAAAGTATTAAGAAATATAGATTTCGCTTATAACTTGGTTCCGACTAAATGGTTAATAACACTTCCCAGCTCTGATGTTGAGCAATTCATTTAATACCTTTTATTTCCCTATTACACGCCAGAGACGATTCGGGACACCTCAGATGAAAACATACTAACAGGACCTCACCAGGTCAATGGTTGGGAATATTCAAGACAAGCCACGGCCAGGTTCCGTAAACACTTTTTTATATTTTTCATAATCATTACTGAGATACTTGCTATAGTCAAAAACTGAATTTCATAGCAGCTGCTTAGTGTACTAAAGTACACTATAATCGCATTTACAAATGTAATGACTTGTCATCTTCAAATACATATTCAGCTGCGGCTGATTCTTTTTATTGCCAACTAATTTCCAAATGAGATCGCGTTTGTTCTCCTCTTATCTTTCTGCCATTCCCCAGTTTGAACATAGTGGCTCGCAAGCAGGATGGTGATTCTGATACCAGGATTTGCTTCCATCGATCGTCTAATTTAGGCAAACCATACCAAATTATCAGACGTACTGTACTTTATTGCTATACCTGCCGCCATGTAACAAGCTTCAGAAGTATTTATCATGATATTATTTGTTCAAGGAAAAAATTACTAATGTATTATTAGCATTGATTCTCTATTATTTTTCAGTATAGGTTGATATCATGTCCAGTAAAGTTGTCATACCTTAAGAGATTCTAATATCTTTGCGTTAACTTCATCCATATTCAAATTCTCCTTTAAGTAAGAAGCAAAATCTGTAGAGGTAATTATTCCAAGAGGTCTATTTATATCATTGTTATCCACAACCAACAAATGTCGTACGTTGTTTTGCATCATTACGTCAGCAGCTGCTTCAACTGGCGAATTAGAATCAATAGTAATAAGGGGAGATGACATGATATCCTGAATAAGGATAGAACTGCTCCTTGAGTCGTTTATGCATATCTTCCTAACTAAACTTCGTTCTGTTACTATACCCATAGCTTTGTGGTTACTATCTATTACTACTAACGAACTTACATTCTTATCTCTCATTTTCTTTGCTGCCTCTTGTGCTGTCGCTGATGAACTGAGAGTTTCTAGCTTTTCTGTCATAATTTCACCTATTGATTTTGTCATGAGCAACATATACATTGATCTTCATTGTATTAGAAAATAATAGAACAACAGACCATTATAATATTAAATATATATTTTGAGTTCTATTAAGTTGGTAATAGCTAGAATACTGGCTTTTTCATATACGAACCACATTTACGACATGTTCTACCA
>DASQWW010000016.1:0-4113 GCA_035640055.1 Nitrososphaeraceae archaeon
TGTCTTTAATTAATTATATCCTTTTATAGATTTGAAAGCGGCAAATGAAGATCAACTTGTCTTGCTAAAATGATATTTTTGGCTGATACCTTCCAAACACTTCGATAAAACTATTGCTTATTTCACCTAGTGTAACATGATTCTTCACCGCATGGATAATATGAGGCATCAAGTTTTCGTTTTGTTTTTCTGCTGCGTTTTGTAATAGCGTTAATGCTTGCTCAGTCTTTATCTTATCACGAGAATTCCTAAAATCCTTTAACCTAGCGATCTGTCTTCTTTCTATCTCTTGATCTATTAAATTCAGTCTTGGCTCAATATCATCGGTATCTTGAAATTTGTTGACACCTACAATAATACGCTTATTTTCATCAATCTCCTTTTTCAATTGATATGCATTCTTCCTTATCTCGTCCTGAAAAAAACCTTTTTCAACAGCTACTAATGCTCCACCCATTCTGTAGATCTTTTTCAGGTACTTTTCGACTTCTTCTTCAATCCTATTTGTCAGATGTTCTATATAGTATGAGCCGCCTATTGGGTCTACAGTTTTGGCAACGCCACTCTCAGCAGCGATTATCTGCTGAGTTCTTAATGCTATTTTCACAGCCTCTTCTGTGGGAAGGGCAAGTGCCTCATCTTTAGAATTGGTATGCAATGACTGGCAGCCTCCTAGTACTGCAGCCAGTGCCTGGGTAGTAACACGGATAATATTATTATCAACCTGTTGAGCAGTTAAAGATTCTCCGCTGGTTTGTACATGAAAGCGTAAATGCCATGACTTTGAATTCTTTGCGTGGAACTTGTTCTTCATTATCTTCGCATAAATTCGTCTGGCAGCTCTAAACTTTGATATCTCTTCAAAGAACTCCATCGTACAGCAGAAGAAAAAGGATAATCTTGGAGCAAAATCATCGATGTTTAGCCCCCTATCAACGCATGTTTCAATATATTCTATTGCGTTGGCGAAAGTGAAGGCTAATTCTTGTATAGCATTAGAGCCTGCTTCGCGCATATGATAGCCTGAAATGCTAATTGGATACCACTGAGGAATATGCTTATAGCAGTATTGTATCATGTCACCGATGAGTCTTATCGATGGTTTTGGAGGATAAATGTATGTATTTCTTGCAATATATTCCTTCAATATATCATTCTGGGTAGTCCCTCTAAGAAAAGAGGGAGAAATACCTTGTGCCTCGGCTACAGTAACATATAATGAGAGTAACGTTGATGCTGTTGAATTAATTGTCATAGATGTACTTACTTTATCCAGAGGAATGCTATCAAAACAGGCCATCATATCTCTAATGGAACTAATTGCCACTCCGGTTCTTCCAATCTCTCCTTCAGATTGAGGATCATCAGAATCCCTTCCTGTCTGTGTGGGTAGATCGAAGGCCAGAGATAAGCCTGTCTGGCCATGGTTAAGCAAAAATTTGAATCTTTTATTAGTCTCTTCAGCACTTCCAAAGCCGCTGTACTGCCGCATGGTCCACAAACGTTCACGATACATGTTTGGGTATAGTCCGCGTGTATAGGGAAATTTGCCTGGTTCTTCGTTGGATATATTGAATTTTTCTAAATCATTCTTTTTGTAAACTCTCTTCACAGATAATCCTGAGTCAGTTTTAATTAAGTTAGCAGTCATAATTTTTCATTCACCCTAATATTGCTGCAGCCATTTCTTCTGCGGCCTGATAAGGATCTATTTTTTTGCTTACTAATCTATCAACTAACTCATAATATTTCTCATTATTTTTTAGCATAATTGAAACCTTTTGCTTAATAATATTTAAAACCATGTCTTTTAATTCCGACTCGAGCATTATTTTCTCTTTCTCCTTATAATTATAAATTTGCCGTGTTTTTAGTAATTTATCAATTGTAGTTGCTAATTCTTTGATTCCCTTACCTGTTTTTGCTGAGGTTTTTAAAACAGCAGGTTTCCTGTCAGTATTACCTATTAAGTCCAAAATAGAATTAAAAAGAGTTGGTGCGCCATCTAGATCCCCCTTATTGACAATATACAATTCTCCTATTTCCGTTAATCCAGCCTTTATTGTTTGTATGTTATCACCAGTTTGAGGTGTAAAAACCACAGCAGTCAAATCGACAACCTTTGAAATTTCTATTTCAAGTTGACCTGCACCTACACTTTCAACTAATATAAGATCATAACCGCCGGCATCTAAGATCCTAATTGCATTTCGGAGAGATTTCGAAATACCTCCTACTGCACCCCTTGATGCCATACTCCGCATAAATACTTTATCGTCATCCATAGTACTTTGCATTCTTACTCTATCGCCTAGAATTGCTCCGCCACTAATCGGACTGGTTGGGTCTACTGCGAGTATGGCGACTTTATATCCTAAAGCTTGAAATTCAGGAATCAATTTCCCAATAATAGAACTCTTACCTGCACCACCACCACCAGTAAATCCCACTGTTTTAGCATTGCCAGTTTTATTAAATATTTGGCGTATTATAATGTGCGAATCAGGTTCCTCATTATCAATAATAGATATCGCTCTTGCAAGTGACCGTCTTTCTCCCTCTAAGAGTCGTTTGACTATTGTTAACATATTCCAACTATGTTTTTGTATCAATATAGATTAGCTCTCATCTATATGTTTATAATAATAATAATACCCCATCATTGAAACGGTTTATCGAGGAGTTCCTTTTTACAATAAGAGAATAGAAGGAGGATTAGACAAAATAAAGATTTTAAATCTTGGAGATTAGATCTCTTGTATAATGATGACACATCAGCATCAGGAGCAGCAAAAACGAATTAGAGTGCTTGTATCAAAGCTAGGATTAGACGGTCACGATAGAGGAGCTCTTGTTATTTGTAGAGGTCTTAGAGATGCGGGTATGGAGGTCATCTATTCAGGACTATTTTGTACACCCGAACAGGTGGCCAAGACGGCAATCGATGAAGATGTTGATGCAGTTGCTATGAGTTTGCTCAACGGAGCTCATTTAATACTATTTCCAAAAGTTGCTCGCTTGCTAAAAGAAAAGGGGGTAAGTGATATTCTACTGGTAGGCGGTGGGATTATACCAGAAAATGATAGGAAATTATTAGAAAAAGAAGGGGTTACTGGTAATTTTGGACCGGGTACACCTTTATCTACTATAATCAATCATATTAGAGAAAATGTAAAAAAATTAAGACAATAGCCAATTTAATATATGGTAATTCTTAGTGATTCTTAGTAATAGACTATAACAATTATCTTCCTATTCAACTTACTACAGAAAACCTATTAAACGGCTAACCATAATAATAGTGAATATTATTATATTCTGTCTTTCGAATACGCATAAATTATACATAATATTTATATAAAATATATTCTCTCAAGGTCTTAATGAATGCAAATACTTTCAAAGTCGTAGCTGCGATTGCGGTAGCGGTACTAGCCATAGGTGTAGTAGTAGCTAATTTTGCTGTCCCAGTATCAGCGCAAGGCAATATGACAAATGCAACTAATGCAACTAATGCAACTAATGCAACAATGTCAAATGCCACATCAGGCGGCGGCATGACGTCAGGCGGCGGCGGCTAAAAGAAACAGAATTTAGAAGACAAGAATTCTGCAATTCGTTCTTTTCATCATCTTCCTTTTTTTCTTTCCTATATCAACATGATTTCGATTAAAGAATGATATATACGTGTGTGTATATACTCTAATGCATGGAAATGAAGTAGGCTAAGTAGACGATTTTCGCGAAAAACCCAATAATACATTAGAGGCCTACTTTGGTAAATGCGGTAATAGGATGCGTGGTTTATCTTGAAATATTTGCTTGCTTATCTTAATGAAAGAACTATAATGGTTCATGGGCTGACTGGGTTAAACGTGATAGCAAATCCAGTGGAAAGAAAAATAACAAGTTTTTCACTTTATCTTCTTAACAATAAAGTGGAACAAATTATCCTCTTTCCTTATCTCCAAGAGTGAATGTCCAGTCTGCTCTGACCATCTTATCATTTCCATATCGGCCGCAGTATCGTCTGACACTAAATGTATGACTTCGCCGACATGTATTTGTGATAATAGTTCATCTAATTTTGTAAGAGTAGCAGCACATTCTACT
>DASQWW010000017.1:0-24642 GCA_035640055.1 Nitrososphaeraceae archaeon
TCCTTAATACTCAAACTAAGTGCAGTAGCAATAGTTAGTAATTCAACATCAAATGCATAACGCTTGACAAGCATGGCATTGAAAATCGTCCTTAAGGCATCCCCTTTTCCAGCTTTTAGACCTGATTGTGTATCTTTTATCTTTATGCCGATAGCGATTCTCACAATAAGATTGAACATCCTGCTTAGAAGCTTTCTAGATATTGGAGCATTGACCTTAGATAGTGGATGTGTTTTAGATGCAATAACTAGATCGCAATTTTCTTCGAGCTCTTTAATATAGTCTTTTATTATATCAAGAGAAATATCAAGATCGCCATCTACAAATATTACTACACTTCCACATGAGCACATGACTCCTGTTTTGACAGCATATCCTTTACCTCTATTTGGCATATAAGAAATAATTTGCAAATGTGAATCTGATTTCTTCTCCTCTTTCCGAAGAATCTTTAATGTGTTGTCATAACTTCCATCGTCTACAACGACTAATTCATAAGTTAGAAAAGTAGCATTAAGAACTTCTTTAATTCTTGCTAAGGAAACAGCAATTTTTTTCTCTTGATTGTGTACTGGAATTATTACAGAAATCTGAACTTTTGATCTGCTCTGACTGCTGGTGGCAGTAGTAGTGATGATAGAAGTATTATTGATTATTGATTCAAATGATGTTGGAACTTTCAATTCAAACACCTCTTGTATATAAAATATTTTTTCTCATGTAGTAGTATGCATCAGTGCCAAACCTTGGCATTATTATTACTATTACTTGTAGGACTATACAAAAGGGTGGTTGTTGAAAAGGATTTTTTTGTCTATTATACATATCACTACCACCACTTTGCATATAATAACACATGCATGATACAAACTCGCATTTTTCTATCTTCCTATTCTTATTCATCTTCCTTTCTCTCTATCTATCGGCCGTTAATGTCACTGTGATTTGATTGTCATCATCAAAAGCAATGCCTTTAGTTTTATCAGCATTCCAAATCAGGACATCGGTATAGGTAGATACTGTGTCAGTTCTTCCGGTGATTGGATTAGTACCAGTCATTGTTGGTCTTAGATCTAGGTGATATAGCACTTCTCCTGACCTTACATCCACTACCTTTACAGGATTTAGGGCAACTGCATGAAGAGGTGCTCCACCACCTCTAAGATCCGCAGCTATAATCTTGATGTTGCTAGCACTTGATGTAGGTATACTCATCATGACATGACCGCCGGTTAGGTGGAATGGAGCTACATCAGCAAGTGGCCTCATTCCATTGGCTGAGAAGAATGATTTGCCAAGTGGTATTGTCTCTATATCTGTCCATGGACATACATCAGTACTTAGTGGAATTGCTGTCTGTGAAATCATTAGAGTAGTTGTGACTTGATGATCATCACCAAAAGCAATATTCAATGTACCAGAGTTCCAAAGTAAGAGTTTTGTAATATGGGATACTGTGTCAGTTCTTCCGGTGATTGGATTAGTACCAGTCATTGTTGGTCTTAGATCTAGGTGATATAGCACTTCTCCTGACCTTACATCCACTACCTTTACAAGAGGTAAAGCAATTAAATGGAAAGGTGGTCTGCCTGTACTAAGATCCGCAACTATAATCCTAAGGCTGCTACTGACAGTTGTAGGTGCTGATGGTATATTCATCATGACATGGCCGCCGATTATGGATAAGGGCTGTGCATCAGCAAGTGATATTATTTGACCTGCAGGGAAGTTACCTTTACCAAGCCTTATTGTCTCTGTATCTACAGTAATTGGACGACATGGTGGAGGTGGAGATGGAGGTAGACGAATATCGTCATTTTCTGCTATACAAACCCTAATGTCATTATTTGCAATTGTACTGACGCCACAGTTACCTCTTAATCTTAAATTATAACCTGGATGTGGTCCTTCAGAAACACTGTATGAGCTACCTGCTGGCAATCTGATAATGGTGCCTGATTCTCTACCTGTGAAATCAAAACTGTAAGTACCTCTAACACGCATATCAAAGTCTGATGCACGTTTGTTACCTCCATCATTGTTGATAACATGCTTGATAACCAGTAATTCTCCTGTACCTGGTGTTGGAGGTGTAGCAATATTCCAAATAATACAGATATTAGTATGATCAGCTGTAATAGTACCGCTACATTCACCATCAAAAAATGGACTCTTACTATAACCAGAAGGAATTGTGGGTTCGGTTACCGTAAAGCGAGTCCCTACTGGTAATCGAATATTTTCACCTGATTCTCTACCAGCGATATTTTGACTATTAGCACCGGCTCCAATACGTATAGTAAAGTCTGATGCATCTCTATTACCACCTATAACGTGTTTGATAACTGTCAAAGTCCCAGTCCCAGGTGTTGGTGGCTGATATGTATTGACAACTCTGCATTCCAAATTCTGCCCAGCTACCATAGTAGCATTACAGCCATTACCTTCGAAACTTGTACGATAATTAGCATCTCCTGGTGGAAATGGTGATACTTCAAGCACTCGGAAACCACCAGGTCCTACTGTAACAGGTTCGCCTGCTGAACTACCCTGGAATGAAGTGGAAGGAGTAATACTAGCCGTTGGATTGGTACCTGAAGGGACAACCTGTAGCCACCAGTCCTGTGGTTTGAGCGGACCGCCTCCCCTAACTTGTTTGATAACTGTCAAAGTCCCAGTTGGCGGCTGATATGTATTGACAACTCTACATTCCTTATCCTCTCCAGCTACTATAGTACCAGAATTACTACCATTACAGCCATCACCTTCGAAACTTGTACGATAATTATTAGAGCCTGGTGGTGATGTTTCCTCTACCTGGAAAGTACCAGGTGTCCTTGTAATAAGCTGACCCGTTGAACTACCTTGGAATGTAATGGTCTCATTAAATAGGCGGACCCGTAGTTGCCAGTCTCCTGGGTTGAGCGGACCGCCTCCCCTAACTTCTTTGATAACTCTCAATGTCCCTGTAGGAATTGCATATCCATCTGGGTCAGCAGAAGGAGGAGGAGCCCGTGTGTTAATGCTTGAAGATGCTATGTTATTAAAGGGAACGAAGGTTATAATGAGGAGAGCAGAGGCAAAAGCTAAACCAAAAATGTGTTTGTACCTTTTCAATACAGGTACTATATTATTATTATCAAACACGCCAAAATCACGCTTATATGCTATAAATAGAGTTCTGTCGATGATTCAGCGTCTTATTTGATATTTATAGTATGTATACAAAATAAAAAAGAGGAAAGGAGGAAGGCAGAAGAAACTATTCTCAATAGAATAAGAAGTTGTGAATTATAGTGGTTTGTTAATTTATTCACATGATAGACTGTTCATCTGATTGTCAGATGATTTTTTGTCGTCCTCATTATTACTATATATCTAACTTAAAGACAATAGACTCGCCTCCAAAGTGGTTTTCTGAAGAAAATTAGTTTCACAGTTTTTACATATCTTTCTTCATCTTAGTCATCTTCTGAACAATAAGAATGTCTGAAAGTCTTTTTATATCCGTTAAGCAAACCACTATAGCATCTACATTTGTTATCAACACTACGACGGTCACCATCACTACCACAGCAACAGCGGCAGCAACAACAACAACAAAAGAATATGCGTGCAGCTGTATTCTACGGTCCGAACAATATAGCTATTGAAGATATAAAATTTAATCATGAGTGTGATAGCGACGAAGAAGACAGAATATTACTTAAAGTAAATGCATGTGCGGTTTGTGGTTATGATGTTAGAGTTTTTAGAAATGGACATAAGAAGGTTATACCACCTATAATATTAGGACATGAACTCTGTGGTGAAATTCAGAAAACAGTAATAGCAAAAACAACAACGACAACTATGATGGCTAATAATAATAAGGAAAAGGAAATAACAATAAAAGAGGGTACAAGGGTTGCTGTTTCTCCTATACTACCCTGCTTAAATTGCAGGTATTGCCAGAACCAGCTTTACAACCTTTGTGTCAATCTAAGAGAAATAGGATCAACTATAGATGGAGGTTTTGCAGAATATATCAAGATTCCCAAAAAGATCCTTCAGATTGGTGGACTTGTTCCCATTCCAGACAATCTGAGTAACGAGGAGGCTGCTTTGCTAGAACCATTAGCTTGTTGTCTGAATGGTTTTTCGCATATTGGAGGTGGTAGCAGTAGTACCGCAGTTATAAAAGAAAGCTCAGTTGTCATAATAGGGGATGGGCCCATAGGATTATTGCATCTTCAGTTATCAAAATTATATGGTGCAGCAAAAACTATTATGGTTGGTAAAATTCCGGCAAGAATTCAAAAGGCAAAAGCTCTGGGAGCAGATCGAACAGTATTTGTTCCAAACGATAGTGAAGAAGAACAACAAGAAAAAAATCTATATAATGTTCTAGATTTTACAGACGGCACTGGAGCAGATATAGTAATAGTTGCTACAAGCAATCCTAAAGCATTAGGTTTTGCAATGAAGGTTGCAGGCAAGAATTCGAAAATTAACATATTTGCAGGTATGTCCTCCTCAAATCAAGCTAATAATAATAATAATATCTCATTAGATCCAAACTGGTTACACTACAATCAAATTTCTATTACCGGTAGTTTTAGCTCTACATCTTCTATGCTTCAAGAAGCTGCCAGGCTTACTTCTGATAGAGAAATTGATTTATCAAAGATAATTAGCCATCAATATTCACTTACTAATATCGAAGAAGCAATACTGGCTACTGAGAAATACTATGGTCTAAGAGTCATAATAAATAAATTTTAAGATCAAGGAATGTATTAATAACAAAAAGTTATGGTTGTAAAATTCTTTATTCCTCATAAAAGTCAGAAGAAGTATATCCATTCATTATTGTATACTCACATAGCATTATAACGGCATTATTTTCACCATCAACAACAGAGCTTCTAAGTGTTGTAAAAATCTACGTTTATGCAATCACTGTCTTTATCTTATTAAGAAAGTACTCTTTATCCACTGGCTTTCTTATAATATTACTATACTTCACACCAGGTAATATGCTTACCAGCTCATCTGCTGCATCAAGAGCAGATACAAAAAGAATTTTGATATCTATGCTTATTGCCTTCATCCTATAATATAATTGCAGTCCATTCAGTCCGGGCATTCTTATATCCATAATTATCAGATCATAGTAAGAAGGATTCATTTTAGCAAAGTGCTTCAATGCTTCCTGTGAATCTGTAAATGTGATTACATTATAACCTTCAGAGGCCAGAAATGATTTGTAAGTCAAGAGCATATCTGGTTCATCATCTATTAGCATAACATTATGAGGAGAATACTTTTTTTCTTGTTTTTCTTGGCTAACAACAGTATCTGATTTCAGAGCTATCTCTTTTTTGTTTATCGTAGAATAAGAATGCATTTGAAGAGGTGATTTTAATTCAGAGATTTGTTTAGAGAATATTGCATTGTCCTCATCATTATTATTATTACCATTTCTATTTTGACTTATTACGGAATATATTGGATATGAATGTTTAAAACCAATCGAGTATTGACCTATTCCTTTGAATTGGTAATCGTCATTAAAAGTAGATGAAAAGGATTTTTTTACAATTTGATATAGATCTCCACCTATGACCATTCCATTTAAAGGTGCGTTAGAATTTATCTTTGCGCAAAGGTTGACTGTAGAACCAAATAAATCGTCGCTTTGAGAAGCTCCTGATCTGGCTATCTCCACTCTACCATAGTCAGCACTAATCCTATAATTAAGTAATGGTAATCCTTCTTCATATAATTTTGCATTTATAGTATTATGGGCAGACATCATTGTAAGACCACACTCTATGACCTCTTGGAAAGCGGACTTGTTGGCAGAGTTAGATGTTTTTGGAAAATAAAATATCAAACAATCGCCAGCATTTTTGATTACCTTTGCACCAAAGTTTCTGGCTATAGTTGCCATTGAATTAAGAAATATTGAATAATACTTTCTAATTTTTTCTGCACCGTCGATCTCAGCGGTAATCTTAGTAGAATCTACCATATCCACAAAACACACACAGTAATTTTGTGAATGACCAGAGAAGGACACTTCTTGGTCTTGGATATTATTATTTTCCACTGCAGAATGGGTGGCACTATCAGATGAATAATAATTTTCGCCAAATGGCATTGTCAAGGTGATTAGTCTCCGGCCGTTATACTTTCTAGCCTCTAGGCTATATATATGTAATACTAAAAAATTATACGAAATAGTATTTGTATTGAATAATGCTTAGCTGCAAAGCTTATAAAATATAGTTATTTTATATATTAAGAATTATAATTACAAATTTACTTATTTTTATCTTACCACTGTTTTGTTCAAAAGACCTATCTTGATATATATATATTGCTAACTTCTACGATTCTGAAAGGAAGCGCTAGTTGTAATGTTTATTATGTACGTTAGTTTGCATCACGTTAACTTGAAATATAAAATAATATTACACTAATAAAATGACCCACTCTATAGCAGAGGAATATTCTCTATTAAATAGGGTCAATGAAAGAGTGACTCGATGTAGATTGTGTCCTCGTTTATTGAATTACATAGAGCACGTTGGAAAAATCAAGGTAAAGAGATTTAAAGATGAAGATTATTGGGCAAAACCTCTCCCAAGTTTTGGAGATACAAAAGCTAAATTACTGATCATGGGACTAGCACCTGCTGCTCATGGTGGCAATAGAACAGGTAGGATGTTTACAGGTGATAGCTCTGGAGACTGGGTAGCAAAAGCAATGTTTGAAACTGGATTTGCAACAACTCCTACGAGCCAATCAAGAAATGATGGGCTTATATTGAAGGGTGCATACATTACTGCTGCTGTAAGATGTGCTCCGCCGAATAATAAGCCAAGCTTTTCTGAAATATTAAACTGTTCACAATACCTCTTAGAGGAATTAAAAATTTTAGATCGTACAATAAGGGTTATTCTAACTCTTGGGAAAATTGCCTTTGATACATACTGTCGAATAGCTAATTTGAAAGGGTTGATATTTAGCCACGGAGTTTGCTACAATATTGGCCGTGATAAAATCCTGTTAGCCTCTTACCATCCAAGCAGACAGAATACAAATACAGGTAAATTAACATGGCAAATGTGGATCGATGTTTTCAGAACTGCAAAGTCAATAATAATAACGGCCAATAGATGAATAGATAATAATAGATTATCCTTACCCCTTCTTCTATTTTATAGCTTAAAATATTATTAATCTAAATAAAATAATAATAATTTTAGTTATTTACCAATATTTTTTATTGAAAATATAAAATGGCGCTTATTCTATTGTCGGAGCGGCCGCGCCTCTAGCAACAATTATCACAATATTATTTACATAATAGATAATGAACCAATAATCTCCACAAGTGGAGATCAAAAAACTATCTTCCACTACTATATCATCTATCTAGAGAATACTATTGTTGCAGTAATTGCATTGTCATCAGCTAAGGTAATAACTGATCTGCCTGAGTTCCAAAGTAAAACATCTGCGTAATTGGAAACTGTATCAGATCTACCAGTGAAGGGATTTGTTCCGCTCATTGTTGATCTAAGATCTAAATGATAATAAGATTCTCCGGTTCTCACATCCAGCACCTTTATAGGAGATAAAGCAACTGCATGAAAAGGTGCTCTGCCTGTTAGCTGTCCAACTACAATCTTAATAATATTTCCGCTATTAGCTGGTATGGTCATAGATACGTGACCAGCAGTTATATGAAAAGGAGCTACATCAACAATTGGTCTCATTCCACTCGGAAAGAATGATGATCTGCCAAGTCTTACTGTTTCTGTATCTTCTCCTCCTCCAACTGCCTGTGCATTAGCATTTGAAGGCATCCCATTTTGGAAAGGAGCAACAAGTACTACAAGAAGAACTGAAACTACAGCTAAACCAAAAATATGTTTGTACCTTTTCAATACAGGTACTATATTATCATTATCAAACACGCCAAAATCACGCTTATATGCTATAAATAGAGTTCTATCGATAATTCACTGCCACGCCTTAAGAAAGTAAGATACTGCTTCTATGGAAGTAGAATACTGCTTGTTATTGTTGTTGTCATTAGCTGATCAGCCTACTTTGGAATTATTACTTTGGAACTATAATAGTATAATTTGCAGTATATTTGGCTATTTTTACAGTATTAAAAATGAATTTATTACACAAATATACTCGACCAGCTACTTCTTAGAATGTGTATGTGAATTTAAACTTGTGATATAATGAAATTCTATAATTTGTTTACATCTTACATAAATAATCTGCAAATATAAATAATCTAGAAGCATCGTTAAATATGATGGTTAGAAGAAACTCAGCCGTACAACCAAAGTCTTCTGATGCTACTATAGCAACAAGACAAGAGCATACTGTACGGTCACTATTTTCAAAGTTTCAAAGTGTTAACCATCCTATAATTTCTGATTTCATAGCATCAATACCAGAGACCTTCTCAGATGCTGTTAAAAGGATATCACTATTAACCTCTCCCTCTTCCTCCTCTTTGGGTGGTAATACTACAGTGGTAAACGATTTCATTTTAAACAATAGAATTAAGTTAAAACCATTCATTGAAAAGTTCCATTTGGAAGCAAATACATTGACTACGACTGTTAGCAACAATATTACGTTATTAGATGATCCGACTACACAAATTCTCGTTTCAACACATCAACCAAACCTCTTCGCCTATAGTGGCATATTCAAAAAAATCATCTTGCTTGAGACTCTTAAAAGAAAAGTAGTGCAAAAGCATAACAATTCCAACAAAAGAATCATCAATTTATTCCTCATCATAGATCATGATTTTATGGAAGATACATGGATTCACCTTGCACAGCTGCCAAGTATTAGACATTCTTTGGGGATACTTGAACTTAGGTTGAGATTTAGTAACTCTCAGAAATGGAAGATGGTATGTAATATGCCTGTACCAGGACGGACAGTTTTGGATTATTGGAGAAAACAGGTAAAATCATGGATAAAAAATTGTTTATCAGCAGCACCATTATCATCATCATCGTCATTATTGGAATTATCTGACAATAATAATAAGTCACAAATTCTTCATAATTTTGAAGAGTTTTGGTATGAAGTAGAAAACTCTTATACAAAGGCAAAATCTTACTCAGATCTTAATTCTTTTTTGATGTCACAATTGGTGAATAGGATATGGGGCTATGATACTTTATTTGTAAGACTTTCCAATATATCTTCAGTTTTTGAAGATGGTTTCAAGTATTTGATTTCTAATTTTAACACTTATTCAGAAGCATTGAGAAAAGCAGAAAATATATTTATACAACACAGCATAGACACTGGTGTAAGTCCAAGTTCGTATCTAAATGCACCTGTATGGCTCCATTGCAAATGCGGTAGTAAAGCTTCTGCAAAGATCCGCAAAACCGATCATATGGAACAACAAATACTACTTATTGGTACCTGTATGTCATGCAAAAAGGAGCTTCAGATAAATCTTGGCAATCAGGATAAATTGGACCTCTTGAAAGAAGGAACTGTCGATAATCTTTCTCCTCGAGCAATTCCAATATTGTTATTGCTTTCTAGAGACCTTGGTGTTGCGTGCTTCGCTTCAGGCACCGGAGGTAGCATGGGCTATACAATAGTTGGAAGCATAGCATTTAAAGAATTATCAATCAACATGCCATTGGTCGTTGTCTGGCCTTCTAAAGATATTTATAATGGCTTAGGACAATCTGAGGCTCTTGGAATTCTACAGGTAGCAAAGCAATCTGATGTTATAGCATATCTTGAAGTGTTAAGGCAAAGAAGTGCAGAATATGAGAATAAAATAAAGCCTCTCATAACAGAGAGAACGCATAGAATGAAGGCTGGCGAGTCTATTCAGGTACTTCTTTCAGATTTATTCGCTCTAAAGGAAGAGCAGCGAAAAATACGTCAACTTATCAAAGTAGCAGAAAAGGTCAAAAATGCTGTAGAAATGAGCCCTTGTTTCATAGACTATGCTATTAACTTTGGAATGAAGAATGCGGAAATACAATGGTCTCATAATCTATTAAGTAACGATAGTCTTGCTGCACCAATTATTATTAGGACTAACAAAAAAGGAGATGATGATGAAGTAGCAGCGAAAAAAAATAAAACCAAATCATAGATTTGTATTACTCATGTGGTATAAAATAAAAATAAAATAGACATATAAGATAACAATATAATAACCAAAGGAAAGTATTATTCTTTTTCCGAGACAAGATAATAATGAGAATGAAGAAAGCTAATGTACTGATAACCTCAGCAGGAAGCATAGTGGCACAGGGAATTATCAAATCTTTGAAACTAGCAAATATATCGAAAAAAAATATCCCAGTGAAATATAGAATTATTGCAACTGATATGAATGCTCAGGCCGCAGGTTTATACAGATGTGATGGAGGTATTCTGGTGCCACCAGCATCATCACCAAATTATATTGACTCTATTGTCAAAATTAGCAAAGAACAAAACATCTGTGCAATTTATGTCGGCTCTGATGAGGAATTGCTTGCAATTGGAAGGGCAAGAAAACAAATAGAAAATGAGACAGAAGCAAAAATTATGATAAATCCAATTGAAGTAATAACTATAGCCAGAGACAAATGGAAGACTTTTGAATTCCTAAAAGCAAACAATATACCTAATACTGCATCTTCTTTACCGGAAGACAATCAGAGATTCATTGAAGAATTTGGCTTTCCTATAGTTGTAAAACCACGAGAAGGATATGGCTCATTGCACTTTTACGTAGTAAATAGTAGAAAGGAAATGGAGTATGCAATTTCCAAGATACAAAAAGTGGGTTGGCATCCACTGCTCCAAGAATATCTGAAGGATGATAATGTTGAATTCACTTCAGGTGTTACAGTCGACAGATCTGGTAAATACATAATGTCTTCAATATCAATCCGCAAAATAATAAAACATGGTCAGACTTACAAAGCTTTTATTGATGACTTTGAATATATACGTAAGTCAGCTGAAGAAGCTGCTTTAAGATTAGGGGCAAGAGGATCCGTTAATATTCAAGCAAAACTGGTGGAAGACAAACCAAAAGTGTTTGAAATTAATCCACGTTTTTCAGCAACGTGTCCTATACGTTCTGTCGCAGGAATAAACGAACCAGATATTGTGTTTCGTAACAGAGTCCTAGGAGAAGATATCAAAAAAATTGACAAATATCAAAAATTGATATGCTTGAGATATTGGAATGAAGTTTACATTAAATATTCTACGTATCAAAAAACATCTAATACCGGAAGGATAGATGCTAATAATAGTAACTCATTCATACTAAATTATTTTTAATACTATTGGTTCTTCTAGAATAATGATAGAACAGACTATACACGTATACTAATGGAGTAATTAATTCTGTAAGTTAGAGAAAGATTAGGTCAGACCCTGCATACATTACTAAGGTAATTCAACTGCACATTAAACATGCCATTTACTTATATAATTGAATTACTCCGGCAAGTGGTATATAGTAAGATATTCTAATTATCAAGACACTGTAATAGTAGATCGCGGCTTCTCTTCATTATCCATGTTGGAAATTCATCAAGGGTAAATACATATTGTTGTTGAAAGATAGGTGGAATAAAGCCTCCATGAATAAATACTTGAATGATAACGTACTTTTCGTTAATCGTAGCAACTTCTTCTTCTGCCGAGTGGTCAGTTTCCTCAATAGTATTTTGGTATAACACAATAGGCTTACCTGTTCGGCTGGCGAGAAGAGAGTACTTCCTGAGTTTATCTCTTAATAATCTGACTAACCATTCATCAAGAGTTACCTGTCTTTCATCAAGAATTACCTGTTCCTTGTTACTATTATTATTATTGCTTCCAGCCAAGGGTAATGATCAAAATCAAACCATTATATTTATAATGATATGACAATAATTATTGACTTGCGAATAGATACACTTTACAGTACCGATCAAAACTATATTGTTATATTCCATCTCCGCAGGTTTCAGTGTCGTAAGGAATTAACCTATATTACACTATTGTAATAAAAATTCATACTTTTTTGTTAACCGAAGTTTATCACCAGCAAAATTATCTATTCGACATGGATTTTTATTTTCCGTCCATCAAGGTCTATCATTTTATAATCTATTTTTTCTTTAGGTTCTTTTGACAATACAATAGATCTAGTTCTAACTAGATACATCAATTCGTCTTTCATTAAAGACAAAATAGATATTTCATCATCTTCCAGGTTTGCAATAAAAGCAACAGAAAGAATATCTGTTGGATCATAGCCGTGCTCCTTTCGCAATTGCTGTAAGTTTCTTGCAAGATCTCGCATTAGACCTTTTGCAGTCAAATCTTTGTCACGTTCTGTAGCGATAAAAACCATCAGGTTATCTCTCTCTGACATAGCATACCCTTCAGGTACAGTGTAGGACAACTCTAAATCAGTCAATGAAAGATCTATTTCTCTTCCTCCTTCATATGAAAGGAGATATTTATCAGAAGAGTGTAAAGATTTCAGCAATTCGAATTTATCAGTTTTTTCAAATGCTTTTATTACTCTATCCATATCTTTCTTTACACGCGGAGCGATATTTTTTCTTACCAATGTGACATTAGGTACGATCGGCATTTTCTTTTCCAAAAGGTTTAATATTTTTCGTAGTCCAGTTTTGTCGTCATCGGCGGGTATCTCCATAAGGATATAATCTTCAACATTGAGTTGATTCTTCAATATACTTGAAATACCATCGTTTACAGTGAGGATTTTTTTCAGATTACCAGATGAACAAATTAAAGCCTTTTTTATTGGCCAACGTCTTTTTAGTTGGGCTTTCATTCTTGCAGCGTTAGCAAGTGATACGACTTCTTTCAATTTGTCAAAAGCATCTTCAACTTTAATATTGACAAGTTTGCTGTCATGTTTTGGCCAACGCTCAAGAAGCAGAAGAAGAGAAGGAGAAGAAGTCTTCCTTGTTGTTGTTGTTCTTGTTGAAAAACAAGCCAAATAAAGATATTCTGTAATAAATGGTGATAATGGGTGAAGCATTATATCTATTTGTTTTAACGCATGTCCTAAAACTGAATAGATTGCTAGTCTGTGATTGAGCCCTTCTATATTGTCATCCCAAATATCATTTCTTGTGAATGGGATATATATCTGACTTATATAATTGATTATAAATTCTTCAATTGACTTCGCACCTTCATGAAATCTACATCTTTCAAATGCCACTGTGACTTCCGCAACCAAACGCTGCAGCTTTGACAAAAGCCATATTTCCGATAAACCAAGCAAATTATTGTCTAAAACCCACTGTAGAGTATGTTTCTCCTGTTCAAACTTGTCAAATTTACTGTTCTGTTTGAAGTAAATATGCAAGTGGTATAGAGTGTTCATAATTTGATGTGGTCTTGAGACCATTTCTTGAAGACTGAAATTCATAGATTCTACAGGTGATGATTTCCATATGAAATAAAATCGGACTAAATCGACAGGATTCCCTCTAAGTAATTCATATGCGTCTATAATGTTCCCAATACTTTTACTCATCTTGTTACCTTTTTCGTCCAATACATGGCCTTGGAAAAGAAATGATTGAAATGGGGCAATTGCTCTTTGGTTCAAAATAACATTTTCCATTAATAGAGTATAAGCCCAACCTCTTGTTTGGTCAATTCCTTCGGTAAGAAAAAAAGCAGGAATCAAATTTTGATATTCCTGATCAGTAAGTGATGCATATGGTGCTCCTCCACTGTTATGCCATGTATCTAAAACAAAAGGCTCTCTCAGCATATTTGTTCCACATTTTTCGCATTTTATTTCAATCTTATCAATCCATGGTCGGTGTAATTCAAAAGTAGGGCCATAGGGAAGACTGATTGCTTTCTTTATAATTTCATCTCTTGAGAAGACTGGAGTTTTATGTCCGCATTTACTGCAAGACCAAATTGGAAGTGGCGTCCCCCATAAACGTTCCCTTGAAATACACCAAGGAACTTTCTCCTTAATAATTTCTAAGAATCTATTTTTTGGTGGCTCAAAAAAATAATCTACATGCTGTGCGGCATCTAAGGGTTTGTCTCCGAGTTTTTCTATCATATAAAAGTATTCTCTTCTAGCAAGCCAGACTACTTTATGGTGGGAACGCCAGCATGTAGGATACTGATGCTTTATCGTATCTACTTTGACTGAAGCTCCAGCTTCTTTCATTGCTTCCACAACTTTAAAGTCAGCATCTCGGACAAAAAGATCTTTAAATACACCTGCTTCCTCTGTGAAAATAACTCTATCATCTATCGGTACAAAAATTGGCACATTTCTTTTTACTGCAATTTCAAAATCTTCTTCTCCATTTGCTGGAGAAATATGTACTATACCACTGCCAGTTGCAACATCTACAAACTGTTCAGCTACAATGAAATGGACAGAGTTTGTTTTTGCTAAAGTGCTTAGCCCGGGTACAAGATCTAGTAAAGGATGAATGTAATGCTTGCCATCAAGATCTTTGCCACGAATAGCTTTTTCAACTATAAATTCTTCTATATGCAGCTCTTTTATCATCAAATCTTGTAAACGATTTTCACTGACTATCCACTTTTCTTCATTTTTGTTAACTTTGACATATACATAATTGGCATCCGAATTGACAGCCACCATTTCATCTGTAACAACTGTAAATGGCATTGTTGTCCATACTATCAAAAAAGAGTTATCTTCTTCTGCATCAGCTAGCTTGACTTTATAATAGAATGAAGGATCTTCAACTGTTTCGTATCCTTGATTGACCTCAGCGTTACTAAGGGAGGTCTGGCATGAAGGACAGTATGCAACTACTCTAAACCATTCCTTTAGAATTCCATTCTCCCAAGCTTTCTTTAGGTACTGCCATTCTCTTTCAATGTACTCATCATGAAAAGTCCAGTATGCTTTTTCATAGTTGAATGACATACCCAGTAGTTTATCAGCCTTAATCCACTTGTCATTATATCTTTGAATTAATTGCTTGCAGGTTTCTATAATTTTTTCTATTCCAACTTTGTTGATATTCTCAGTTTTACTTCCTGTTAATCCTAATTCCTTTTCAGCCTGCAATTCCACAGGTAAACCCTGTGTATCCCAGCCAGCTCTAAAAATCACCTTCTTCTTTTGAAGAGTGTTAAACCGATACCAAAGATCTTTAATTATACGTCCTCTTAAATGTCCAACATGTGGCTCACCATTCATTGTTGGAGGGCCCTCAATATAACTAACTAAATTATTATTTTTGTCAACTAGATCTTCCTCTTCCCTATTTTCCACTAGAGTTTTTGCATCCATGGTGGTATTATCAAGATAATAACTGCGGATCTGGTTTTCAATTGCCTTAGCGTCGAATTGGCCTTGAAGTTCCTCCATTTATATTACTACAAAAGCGAATCTCAGGACTTGTGTTTATGTTTTTGGCTTTAGAGTGCCAGTATTGCAATAAAGACTGGCACAAATACTATTGCAACAGTATTGAGTAATTTAATCACAGTATTAAGAGCAGGCCCTGCAGTGTCCTTATAAGGGTCACCAATCAAGTCTCCTACTACCGCTACTGCGTGTGCTTCAGTCTTTTTCTTTCCTAACATTTCAATGTATTTTTTAGCATTATCCCATGCCCCGCCGCTATTTGCAAGATGGTACGCTAAGAATAACCCACTGACCACAGCACCCATCAATACTCCTGCTACTGCAGTTGGTCCCAATAGGATTCCAATGATAATTGGTGCAGCCACAGTGACCAATGCAGGCTTCCAAAGCTCTTTGAGACTAGCGCCAGTAGCGATGTCTACACATCGTGCATAATCAGGAGTATCGTTTCCACTTAAAATTCCAGGTTTTTCCTTAAATTGCCTTCTTACCTCATCCACCATCTTTGAAGCAGATCTACTTACACCTGCAATTAGCTGGCTAGTCACAAAGAATGGAATTAGTCCGCCAACCAAGAGACCTATAACTAACCCTACGTCAGATAAAGAATATAAGAAATGTTTCTGAGGAAATAAATTCCCTGCCTCATGCTGGAATGCCTGAATCATGGCTAATGCTGCTAATCCAGCGCTGGCTATAGCAAAGCCCTTTGTGATCGCTTTTGTAGTATTTCCTACAGCATCAATCTTGTCTGTAATGTTCCTGTTTTCCTCTCCCATACCTGTCATTTCAACTATGCCTCCTGCGTTGTCGCTGATTGGTCCAAATGCGTCAATGCACAGTACTATACCAGCTAGACTCAACATAGCCACGGCTGCCATTGCAGTACCATAGATACCCATTAATGGGTTATGGGTAATCCCAAAGACTATTCCATATGAAATACCTAATACTATTACAATTGCAAGCATAAATGGACCTGTGGAACGCATTCCCATTATTATTCCTGTCAGAGTGTTTGAGGCATAGCCCCACTTTGTTGAATCAGCTATTTCTTTTACTGGCTTATATTTGTAATTAGTGTAATAATCAGTAATCCTTTGAATTATAGGGACCAGTATTACACCCACAACCGTTGTACAAAAGAGTACAAATGCTAATATTGAAGTGCCAAAGAACACTATAGTTAAGAAGAAGTTCACTACAATTGCTATAACAGCAGTAACAATGAATGCAATACCTAGGGGCTTCATTGGATCAGAAATTTTTCTTGATGTAATAGTCATCGCTCCTATGATTGATGCGATCAGTCCTGATGCACCAATTACAATAGGATAAAGGACAAGAGGATTTATGGTAATATTGATTATTGAAAGACTAGTAATAGAAGAAAATGTCTCTCCGGCAGTAGCCTTCAAGCTGTCCAGATTTATCAATGCTCCCAAAAGCATTGCTGCAAGCAATGTGACGATATATGACTCATAAATATCAGAACCCATTCCAGCAGCATCACCTACATTGTCGCCAACATTATCGGCTATTGTAGCAGGATTTCGGGGGTCATCTTCGGGTATACCTGCCTCTACCTTTCCTACTAAATCTGCTCCGAGATCTGCTGCCTTAGTAAATATTCCACCACCAGCTCTTATAAATAATGCAATCAAACTTGCTCCTATTCCTACTCCAGCTATCATCAAAGGCTTAGGAAACACAAAGTAAAGTACAGTGATAACAATCAAAGCCATTGCAGGGACTGATAAACCCACCGTGGCACCCCCTCTGAATGCTGTTGCAAATGCAGGGCCCAATCCATGTGTAGTAGCCTGAGCTGCTCTTACTGCCGCCTTCACAGTAATCTTCAGTGATATCAAGCCTGCAAGACCTGATAGTGCAGCTCCTACTGCAAACGCCACTCCGTTAGAAACTCCTGAAGTGAAGCTGATTACTATCGCTAATGCTATTGCAATTGGAATTATGATTTTAAACTCCCGATTTAAAAAAGCCATTGCACCTGTTCTGACAGCGGACGAGATGCTGATCATTTTATCAGTGCCAGTATGTTGTTTTCCCACCCACATTGCAAGGCCAGCTGCAGTAGACATTGATGCAATTGACGCGCCGATAGGGAGTATGTCTCCGACTTCCATAAGACGACTTCCTATACTTAGTGCTATATAAAAACTAATTAGTTAACAGTCATACTACTAATAATTATATTAATAGCCAAAATATGTCTGGAGTTAGAGTAGTAGGTGAATAGATGTAACCCCAGATAAGCGTTAAAGCTGCAATAAAAGAAAAGTTCTGAAGTAACAGAAGAGAGAATAGAAAATGGAGGAGAAAGAAAGAGTAGTCAAAGCGCCTTGAACTGTTCGCTCCATCGCATATATGCTGTTATCATACTTGTGCTGACACTTGGTTTTCTCATCTTAAAAATTTCTTTGAAGTCAGTTGCGTTAATAGCTCTTGGATTTGATTCTACTTCCATTGCTCTTCCACTTTCAAACAGTTCATTAACAACCCTAAGCTGAGCAGATTGACATATATCTTTGATATCACTTGCACTATATCCTTCTGCCAGCTTTGCAAGTTCTTCAGATTTTAATGAACTTTCCTTTTTTAGTGGTGCGGTATACTGATTAAATAAATTAGTTCTTGAAGCATGACCTGGGAGCGTAACATAAATCCTCTTTTGGAATCGTCTTAGAAAACCAGCTTCTAAACTCCATGGCTTATTAGTTGCACCTATAACATATAGTTTTGATTCTTTAGATATTCCATTAATTCCATCCATTTCAGTCAGGAACTGATTCTTTACTCTAATCTCACCTCCGACCTCACTGTTTCTCGTACCTAAGAGTGAGTCAACTTCATCTATGAAAAGCAATACTGGAATGTTTTCATTCTCATTGAGTTTGCGTGCCATTGCGAATAATTTTAATACGTTCTTCTCTGCTTCACCTAACCATTTGCTCATCATAGAAGCTGCGTCGGCATTGATAAAATAGCCGTGAATTTCCGCTGCTGCAGCCGCTGCGAGCAAAGTCTTTCCGCAGCCTGGTGGACCATATAGTAATATACCCTTTGGCCAACCAAGCGGAAATAAATCTGCTCTCTTTGTTGGATATACAATAGACTCTCTTATTGCACGTTTTGCATCCTCCAGACCTATAACTTCATTCCAAGAAACTTTTGGCTTTTCTTTCATTACAAGGTCGTCAAAGCCAGCTTTTAATGTCTCAACGTTGTTGTCACTTTGTTTTGAATTTTCTGATTGTCCTTGCGCTTTACCATTACCATTATTACTTTTTTGATATTTTTCATGATGGACTTCTTTAACAGGAGAAGCTTTTTCATCTTCAAGTCCATGGGACATTTGTAATGCTTTGATCCTATTTTGGTAGGCGTTTGCCCTTTCTGTATAGACCTTATTTAATTTGTATTCAGGGTAGATCTGAACTAACTTAACAAGTGCTTCAATTGCACGCTGATATGATTGAATAGCCATGCCACGTGACCCTTGGGAATCTAACCTAATCGCTTCTGCAGCATATTTACTAGCAACATTTTCTAATTCCTGTGGAGCTAAACTCATAATAGTTTTACCGTTCAAATGAAATCGGCTGTAGATTTGAATTACTATGGTGTAAATCTATGTTGCGTAAAAAACAAAATAATTTGCACCAAATACTGTAGAGTAACCTTTTTTCTTCTTCTTATACTCTTTCTTTTTTGTTTCCTCAGCTCCTTATTTTATGGCTGGCTACCCAAAATAATTCACCGCTCTTACAGGTTCTAATAATTTTTGAAGGCTATTACATACTTTAACAGATTAACTCACACTAAGTGTTTTTGGCTATGTAAAACAGAAAGATCTGATAAGTCAGAAAACTCTTCTTTGATTTTCTGCCGTACAATTAGATATGCGTTGTCTATCAAACGCACTGCTTCCTCATTTGCTGTTTTAAAGTTTACTGTATACCCCGCTACTTGTGCGGCATCTACTAGAATTACCCCCAATAGCTCAGAAATAAGTCCAAGCTCTTGTTCTGATTCTGGTGTATATAAAATTAGCAAAGCTCGAAGGTTTTTTACAACAGATATTATAGGACTTAATATAATTACTAAATCACCAAAGTCTGATGCTGTTTTCAATTTAGTTTCTAATTTCTCAAAAACTATTTTAGATAGACTTACTATCTTACATTCTTTTCTTGATTGTAATAAGTCTGATAAAAGCTTGTCATAACATTGGGTATTATTCTCTTTAATTGAAGATATTATACTTCTAAACAGTTCATTGTCCTTTGATTTTAGACTATTTAGAATCTCGTCAAATTTAGAAACCTGAAAATCTATCTGTTTTAAAACTACTTCAATCCTAGGTTTTAAAGAAATACTATATTTTGTTAAATCGGGTCTACTTTCATTGTTAGCTTCTAATACT
This sequence comes from Nitrososphaeraceae archaeon, assembly GCA_035640055.1. Taxonomy (GTDB): domain Archaea; phylum Thermoproteota; class Nitrososphaeria; order Nitrososphaerales; family Nitrososphaeraceae; genus DASQWW01. Next base: position 19,872 of record DASQWW010000017.1, read on the forward strand.
GATTCTTCTGATTTTATCCATTTTGATTTTGTATACTGCATAATTATTTACACAATTTATACATATATGTACCAATTTTATTACTGTCTATGTGCTGAACTATTTTGTAACCACAGTAACATCTGTCAAAGGTAACAGCTTAGTATTTTTTTGAACTTTGACATAATCTATTTGACTATTATTACCTTTACCTTTAATTTAAGACAATATTGAATAATACTTTCCATGTATACAAAAGGTAGTAGTAGTAATGATGATGACGATCTTGTCGGAAGTTTGGAGGAATTCGGTCTATCAAAATACGAGGCAAGAGCATATCTTACAATGATTGGTAAGGGTTCACTTGCCGCTAGTGAAATTGCATATTATGCAAACCTACCTCGTACAAAGATATATCCCACACTAAAAAAACTTGAAAAGAAGAGATTGTCAATAATTTCTCAACAAAAGCCATTAATTTGTAGTGCGATCCCTCCCGAAGAAGCATTTAATGATATAGTCAACCTTCATGTGAGAAGATTAAAGAACATGAAAAAGATTATAGATAAATTACAAAGGATAAATGATATAGGGCAGAAATTCAAAAGTTCTGAGGAAAGGAGGTATTTTGTACTCAATCCGAATTCCGCATTAGAAAAAGTAGGAAATCTTATTGCAAATTCCAGATCATCAATAAATGCTATTCTTGATCTATGGGGTCTTAGATTAATCACTCAATGTAAAGCATCACTCATAAAAGCAATTACTAATGGAGTAGAGATTAGACTGATATTAGCAAATCAGTGCATTGGAAATGAAAGTGTTTTTTTGTTACCTGGAGGTATTGATTTGAAAGTTGGAGAAGTTTTCTCAAATATGATAATTATTGACTCCAATAATGTGATATCTGTAGATAGCAATAATGGAAAAGCCGCAATATTTACATCCATGGATGTTTTTGGATCGTCACAAGTAAGAAACTTTGAGGAAGAATGGAATAACACAATAGAGATTAGACATCTAAGTGATACAGATCCAACTATTGCATTAAAGGCCACTCAGTTAACTAAGATAGTTGAAAGAAATGGATTATTGTCAGCTCATATATTCAGGCATGCCATTAACCTATATACTGACTCTACTACCGCATTTATCAAGGAAATTGAGAGATCTGGTATAAAAATATCAGATATGAACACCGACGAAATATTCAATATTGTTGATTCGGCGTTGAGAATGAGTTATTCAGGCAGCTTAAATCATGACAAAAGTAATAATATAATCAGCATTCAATCAAAGGCTAATGGTAAAACTCCTTTGCCGTGGGCATTTTTACTGGCTTCATACCTTAAACATATAGGCAATGAATCAAAGATAATACAGGATTCTATGCAAGGTTTGAATGCAGAAACTATTCATATCAAGCTTTCAAAGGCTATTCCTTAAGTATATCAAATGGCTTCATAGCAGTAGGCAAATCTTCTATCAAGTCAGTTGCTACCAAATGCAATCCGACTCTTCTATATGCTAGACTCCCTGCAACACCATTGAAATAAACTCCTGAGATAGAGGCAGCAAAAGGTTTCAACTTAGTAAGCAATCCTGCTGTCAAACCAGATAATACATCACCAGTTCCTCCAACTGTCATTGCACAGTTATGTGTTTTATTTACAGCAACTTGTTCACCATCAGAAATTATATCGATCCATCCTTTAAGTAATATTGTAATACGATATTGTTTTGCAAGTTTCTGTATATTTGGGATTTGTTCCTTTTCAGTTACATCGGCATCCTCTCCAAAAATTCGTTTGTATTCGCCAACATGTGGAGTAATAATTGTGTCAGTTTCAGAAATTTCTTCTAGAATTGAGGGAATTAGAGCTGAAGCATCCAATAGCAATTTTGTGCCACCACTTTTTAATTTTTTTATTAACGTAAGTAATGCCTCCGGCTTTGTGATGCTCATGCCCATGCCTATGGCAGCAGTATCAGGTTTTTTTGGAAGCATTGCTACAAGTCTATTGGCTGAGCCTACAGTCAATTTATCATCAGACAAAGGTAATGCTATAATATTTGGAGAAAATGATCTTACAGATACAATATTGGATCTGGGAACTGCTGTATACACTAGATCAGTGCCAGATCTTAGCGCAGCTATGGATGCAAGTAGGGGTGCTCCATGATAGGTCCTGCTTCCACCAATGATCAAAACTACACCGTTATCACCTTTTTTAGATGAGATTAGACGTGGACTCATAAGATTTTCTATAAGTTTGGTGTTTACTGTCACTACTTTTGACAATGGATAGGATGATACTTTGCTTCACATGGAATAAACTTTACCAAAAAGATATCTGTGAATTTACTAAAGTCTACTGCAGAGATTGATTTATCCAGCCTAAATAAATCTAAATAGCAAGCAGTCAGCTTAGGCAGAGATGCAATAGTAGATCCCATCATTATTATATCAATTCAATCTTTAACTAATTTTAAATAATGGAATTTACCATTTTTCTACTGAATGGACCTCCTCTATATTTTAGAAACTTCAAAAATTCTCTGATATGTGATCAGGTTTGTACATGCCATATCAACTGTTAAATTGTAGCAGATATGATTAACAACCAATCAGAAGTCTAAGTGATAAAAATTACCAAAGGCAATTGTCAGCAATTTTTTGCAACTTCGATAGTTTAATTATCTTACTATTATTTTATGGATATCATTCAAGCCTTATTATAATATATATACTTACAATATTAATTGTATACCAATATGAAAATCGATACAGGAACATTCATATCACTACCCAAAATATGGCACAGGGTGCAAACAAGCAAAAGAAGTTGACAAACAAAGGCCACTGCCTGATATTTTGAAATAGATCAATTTGTAAATTCGGATCTTCATACAGGCTATTTCTGTTATAATTGCATATATTGGCTAGGAGCAAGTGGCGGAAGATCTATGATAGTAGATAATGAAGGACAAGGTGTCTTCGGAAAAACATACGGTGTCATAGCACCAGATGGTTGCTGTAATAGTCATGCACCCAGCCATGACAAATTCATGATACAAGGACTACTACTTGCTGCCGCTGACAAACAGCAGAGTACAACCCCGTAAAAAATCGAATGATACTAACTCAAGAAATTTTTTCATTTTTTGTTCTCAATCTAGGAAGTTTGATTATTCTTCATTAGTTAGAAGAAGTCGAAGAAGTAATTGTATTATATGATAGGCCTAATTGAAAATTTTTGTTAGCTAGCGATCGAGTATTATCATCAAAAGTTCTGTAGAGCAGTTGTTCAGCTATTGTTATATATTTTGGAATGAAAAAATAACTGCTATGAAAGTAGAAGATAGTAGTAATAATGATATTGATTCTTACATTTTTGATAAAGGAAGGTATCTTTTTGCGGATTATACACCATTTGATGAAAACAAAAATTTTCTTAATATGCTTAAGGATTTTGTTTCTCTTTCAAATAATATAATTCAAGTACATAAGGACTCCGAAGAGCTGCATGATATATTGAAGAATGCTGAATTGCTGCATAATGAAATGGTCGCAAAAATTGAGCAATTCAAAAATTCTGCTACTGCCACAATGGATGCTTTCAACAAGAAATATAATAATATAACAGATGCTCAATTAAAGCCTACTGGCACTGACCTATTTCTTCGAGCAAGAAACTCATTGATTAATCTCTTAACAAATACCCAAGAAGAATATAGTAAGCGATTTGGAAAATACAAATATTACCTTCAATTAACAATAACAAATTCTTACAGAAATGCAATTAATCTTTTACAGATATGGCTGTTAAAAGATTACTACAATTTACCATACACTCTGAGATCAAAGACTCTTAATGTTATGGACGCTTCTATTGATAACAGTGACGATAAAAACTATAGAATTGTTAGTACAAATACAATAATACTTGGCAGAATTGATAATAATACCTCATCACTATCATATTCTTTCATAATCAATAGCTCCGATCTTGACTTTTGGAATTACAAAAGAAAAGTTTCAGATCTTGGCTTAAAAGATATTCTGATACCTGTTGGATTAAAAACATCAATCTCTGAAAAATTAAAGAAATCATTTAGATTTGTCTCTGGTAAGACCAAGGAGTCAGATGAAAAAGAGCCCGAATTTGTTACTGCGGATGGCTATTATATAGTATCGTCAAGGTTGGAAAGTAATAGGACCCTCTCTATAACACTAGCAGATAATCCTTCAAAGATAGATGATAATGTAATAAAGATTGATTATGGCTTTGCTGATTTGTATCATACTAATGGTGAAATTAATACCAATTCATCTTTTGAAGGAAAAATACCCAGAATCAATTACATTCTGAAAGAGGAAGGAGTAAGATCAGATGTTCTCCAAATTAAAGAGATTATAGAGTATACAGACGTATCAAAAATTATGCGCCTTGGAAGAGCAATAGCAGATAAAATGAGAATTCTATTAAATCCATACATTGTCACTTCGCGTAGTGTATTGCAAGATATCAAGGTAGATGACAAAAATGCAGTATTTAATGATCCCATTCCAATTTATAATGAGGTACTGGTAATGTCATTCTTAGAATCAGTTGCATGGGGCTTTCTTCCATTGATACAAAAACTAAAGGAAAAAAGTACTATCAAAGGTGAGCTAATACTAAAGCATGAGGTAGATGGCGGAGAGAGGAAGGAATATGTAGTTAGAATCGAAGAATTAAATTCTCAACTATCTTCCACTGATGCAGGAAAAAGGATAGCAAATATATTA
>DASQWW010000018.1:0-3951 GCA_035640055.1 Nitrososphaeraceae archaeon
TCTATCCATAGAAAGCCATTATTACTTATTGTTTCTAGATGCCCTTGTACGTATTCCATTTTAATGTAGATCTCCTTTGCAGATATGCTATCAGGGTTTATAATTGGTTCTGCTTTCTATCTGAAGACGTCCATGAGATGACCTATTCACATCAATAAAATTTCTAGCTTTTCTTCGTATCTTTATATATAATCTGATGAAAGTTGGAATATTAGGAAAACAAATTAAAACTTAATATAATCATTTTTTGTACCAACACATTTTTGTGGATCGACAAGCTGCTCTCGAGGACCTTGATAATGGAAGTGTAATGACAATTTGTAATGACTTGACACAGAAGAATGAACATAAAAAGTAAGAACTATTTGGATAAATACGTTAATTGTCACACCTAAAAGACATCTCTTGTGAAGATACTAATCAAAACAAAATCTACTGTACATGCCATAAGGAAGTTCACTGGCTTCTAATTGATTCGAATCTATAGAAGGACACTTGGATTTAGGCTGAGTTCAATAGAAACCCTAGCAAAAAGTTGTGTATATGATCGGTATAGATAGAAGGCTATTAGCGAGACCTATATAAAGAAATACACCTATGGATTAATGAGAAGCATAAGCAAGCTAGATAAATAAGGCTAATAGCTATTTCCTCGATATTTGAGGTAAAATAATCCGAGCTAGATTATTTTTAGCCTAAATTTACTCCGAAAATCATGTCCAATGCCTTCCAGCAAATAAATGACAAATCTAAGCAGAATGTAGTAGAATTGGTTTACTCCATTATAAACAATCATGGTGGCAAAGCAACTAGAAAGTATATCGAAGAGGAAATACATCCTAGTAACAATAATAATAATAGTCATCAGAACAGTAATAATAAGTATATTGTACGATACGCTATACTTCGTTTGTTAAGAGAAGGTAAAATCAAACGAGTTAGAGGATTCGGACCAAAAGGAATAGAATACTATTATGTAAGTATAACATAAATGTGCAGAGAGATGCCCTAATCTTTATAGTGAACAATGAACACTAAAGGGTCTAAATTAACTAAGAATGAGTTATTAACCAAAAAAGAATAGCTGAAACTTTTATTTTATACAGAAAGGAAAATAGATCAGAAACTATAGCGAGCAGTATATGCTGATTCCGGTCTGATTTCTTTGTAAAGAAATCAGCTGCCTCTGTATCTCTCTGTATTTCACAACACAGACGATTAGACATACAAATATGTCAGATCGGAATCCTTTTTAGATCTTACTCAAACTAACCGGGAATACTATTAGGCGCTTCCTTGTTTTGTTTAGTCGTACTTTCTAATGCCATTTCCACATATTGTTTATCTATCTCTGTGCCTATGTAATTTACACCGAGCGAAAGACACGCTAAGGCTGTGCTGCCTATTCCCATAAAAGGGTCGTAAACAAGCATATTTTGTTTGATTCCATGTAACTTTATACAAAGGAAAGGAAGTTTCTCAGGGAATACTGCTGGATGAGCACGGCCCTCCTGAATGGTAGGATAGGGAATGAACCAAACGTTGCCCCTATCTCGTTTGTCTTGTTTTGCAGCTTTCCATCTGCCAATATTTGTCTTATCTTGATATGAGACGCCAACACCTAATTTGTCTAATTTTACCATGCCGGATTTGGTGAAATGAAAGATATATTCTTGCAGAGCAGTAAGAAATCGTTCGCTAACAATTGGTTTGAAGTGACCTATAGAATAATCATCTTTTGCCGATATTCCATTGTTTTTACCTATATCATCCTTTTCAAAGGAAATGGACTTTATCCAATGAATTGTATTTTGTAATTTGTATCCTGCTTTTAAGAAATTGTTAGCTATCTCAAAAGGCATTGTAGGATCGGTCGGCATTCCGCTTATATTGAGAAAAAAAGAACCATTATCTTTCAAAATACAATAACTTCGTGTTGCAATATCGTCAATCCAATTCAAATATTCCTCTCTTTTTTTGTTGTCACTGTATGATTCATAGTTTTTGTTTATATTATATGGAGGAGATGTTACGATGACATCAACACTTATCCTGAGGATATTAAGTTTTTTCATGAAAGTTAAGCAATCTTCATTATAGATCTTGTTGAGATATGTCACTCTTTTACACTCATAGAACATGTCTTTGAGATATTAAGTTTAGGATACTTTTTTGTAAAGTTGTCATCTATTTATTAGATTCAGTGACCTCATTCTAGAAAACCTTTTCATTGCTTTTTGCTATTACTTGAAATACTTGAACTGATACTGTATCATTATGGAGATCTCGATATTTAAAATAGTTTGATTTTGTGTGTCGGACGTGAAAGTTTCTATGTAAATATTTTCTTATCAGCGCTACTCATATGGATTTTTACATATGTTGTTTAGGTTACTTAGTTATTATCACAAGACTTCGTTTTGATATAATTCAGTATTTATCTGATCGACTAGGTCAGGTTTATAAAAAAGGAGAGTTATTTCTCATCAATGAGAGACACTATTCCAAGTACCAACGTAAAGTCTGTATTGTTTTACAAATCTTTCCTCGGCAGAGCTCTTTTAGATTTTAATCCCTTCATTCAATCTTCTTTCTGTGTTGTTACTTGATCTTATTGTTCCTCCAAAATAACAATGAAATCAACAAATTGAGTAACTTCATTTGATATTTTCCATTATTACTTGCAGTATTACTGCATACTTAAACAATGAGCATATTCTTGTTCTGGGCGCTGCTTTTGTAGGAATCGTTATTCTTAATTTGTCGTTTTGTTGATTTTTTAAACTCTTATTATCCTGGAAGACCTGACTTACGACGGCTATAGAAGAGCAATTCATACAGATATCAATTAAATTTGAGATAGCCTTACGACAACATTTTTTTGGCTTAACATCATATAAAGGGCAGTTTACCAGTATTAGCCATATCCATCAATATGAGCTAGCTCTGGCTAGTAGAATATAGATGTCACAAAATAAGAACGGCATCTTGAAAATAGATACAAATATGTATCACAGCATCATGAACAAGCCTTTGAAGGCATAGTCCTCATTAGTATACAGTTACTTTGACGCAGAAGATGCTAATAATGAAACTTATTAAACATAAAGCTTTTTCCAAACAAAGAATATTTATGGATAAGAAAAGAAGTAGGCATAGAAATAATGAAAAAAGATAAAGTAAAAAACAAAAAGACCGGAGATGATAGTTATTTTGCTATTTCCCGTCGTAGAAGAAAACGATATCTAAAAATAGCAATTCCTATTGGTGTTGCTATAGCCATAATACTTGGACTCATTTTTGCCATAGAGGCACAACAGGCTGGATTCGGAAATAAAATGGTATTACATATTCATCCTCAACTTACAGTTACTCAGGATGGCAAGCTTATTACAGTACCTAAAAATATAGGCATAGACCAATCGTTATACAAAGATCATTCCTTAGCCAGATATGGGTTACAAGGAGAGGCACCATTACATACACATGATGAAAATGGTACCATACACGTTGAATCTAACACTAATAGAAACTACACATTAGGGGAATTTCTGAACATATGGGGAGGCCTTGATCTGAATGGTAAAACAGTAAAATTAGCTGTTGATGGAAAACCAATAACATCTGACTATAGAAATCTAATTTTAAAGGATGGCCAAAAGATAACTTTAGAAACCAAGACATAGGGAACATCTGATTGTGAATCGAGTCAACTTAATCAAACAATCCATTAATAAGAGAAAATGATCTTATGGTCCCATTATGTGTTTCCAAAAGCTTGCACGAGGATATCTATAGCTGGATGATGATATATATATTCCACTCTAGTGGCTTTGGTCTTATCAGAAAAACCTAAACAAGCACAATTGCTTCCTAGGTATACCTGTGTGCAAAGAGAGAAGGAGCTCTTATCAAAAACTAATTCCCCGGCTTCTCGAGCGTATCAGGCGA
>DASQWW010000019.1:0-4306 GCA_035640055.1 Nitrososphaeraceae archaeon
TTTGGAATATACCTTTCAAGCATATTGATGGATGTCTTTTTTATGTTTGTTGTGTTATCAAGCGGCACATCTATATTATAATTAAGAGTTGTGAGTGCGTCTGATTCTGTAAAGTGAAGCCGGCCTGTTATAATTATAGAATGAGGACCAATACCGAAATTCATACCAATTAATGATTTAATCTTTCCAGATATAATCTTTTTTTGCTGTGTTCCAACCCTAGAGGCAACTATCACGAAAGTTTCATCAGAAAATACTTTATATTTCAAATCCTCCTCTACTTTAAAGAGCATTTTAAAAACCAGTACCGGATCAAGAAAGAACAACTTACTATCGTTATTAGTATATTCAGTCAAAATGAGTGTATGGTTTCCTAATAACAAATTATCAAAGATTGTATTATATACACTAATGGCTGACTGCGGTTCTGACATCATCGTTACTATTCTTCCAAATTTGTATAATTGAAGGCCACTCTCTCCAATTAGAGATGTGATGCCGGAAGCAGCATGTATGATATTGACTTCAATAGAGGCTTTCACTGCTCTTACATGCAATTCTGTAAGGGTAGTAGCCATGAATGGATCGCCATATGTCAGGAGTGCTACATCTATCTTCCTTGCCTGTTCAAGGATCTCACGTCCATCTTCAACAAACCATCTTTGGACAGGTAATATTGTTTTGTTGTCATACCTTTTTATCACTGAATCTAAATCTTGCAAATCATATTCAAACAATGCACCTGTAAATCTCTCGATATAGATTATTTCACATTTTTTTAGGATCTCCAGTGCATAAAGACTGATACCTTTAGCACCATTGATTCCTATTCCAATAAACCACAGCATACAACAGATGTCTCTAAGCTTTATATTTTGGCTTTGGTTTCAGTAGCCTTCTTTTTAGTGTGATGAAGTCTGGACAGGTGAAATAATGCTCTGCTAAATACTTCGATACTAGCAAGATATTCTTTGATCTCGATTCTCTCATCAACAGTATGGGAAGTATGTGGATCACCAGGTCCATAGGTTACCACAGGTATTTTGAATGTATTGCCCAGTATATTCATATCACCGGTACCTGTCTTGCGCAGAAGTATAGGGGATTTCTTACGGACATCAATAATTGAAAGTGAAAGTGCCCTAACCAACGGAGAAATATGATCCGCTTCAAAGGGCTCTGTTTTGTCTTCTATTCTATAAGTAGCTTTTACACTTTTATTGACAGCAACTTTATTGATAACTGAGTCTATAACATCGAGTACTTTTTCACATGTAGTTAGAATGGGTATTCGAATATCAATTGTTATCTTGCATTTCCTAGGTGTAACGTTATGACTAGAACCACCTATAATTTCAGTAACACTACAACTTATTGAATTAGCCTTGTTTTTTTTATTACCTTCTAGTTGGTTTATCTCAGACTTTATCGCATTCCAGAAATCATATATTTCCTCAATTGAGTTTTTGGCTAGCCAGGGAGCACTTGCATGAGCACTATCTCCAACATCGCACATGAGTCTAATTGCTATCCTACCTTTATAGGCAATCGTAATGTTGTCAATACCACTTGGTTCACCAAAAATTGCATAGTTTATTGAAGGTTTACTTTTTACTAATTGTTTAACTCCAGTAGCATTTCCTTCTTCGTCAACTACGCCAGCGAAAATTATAGTTCCACTTTGTTTTGTAAATTCAGAAGCAGCAAGTAGCATTGCTATCAATGAGGCTTTTGCATCAGATGCTCCTCTACCATAAAGAAAGCCATTTTCTATCCTTACAGGAATTTGTCCAGGGATTGTATCCATATGACCGCAAAGAAGTATCCTAGGTTCACTATTTCCTTTTGTTGCAACTACGTTTCCAACGCTATCAATATGAACCTGTTCAAAGCCAAGCTCATTAACACATTTATCCTTTATCATATTTGCAAGAGATGCTTCGGACCTTGAGGGTGTGTAATGTTCAAGAGCTGTTCTTAGTAATTCAACAGCATAAGTAGGAGAAACCAACTTTATCTATTGTTACTTTCCTAATTTTAAAGCATATTCAATCATTAATCCTGGAATGTCAACTCCGGTCACCTTGACAGTATTCTTAAATTCAGTTGTATTGTTGACCTCATGAACAACCAAACCATGTTCTTTACTTTCCATAAGATCAACACCGACAATCTGTCCATTCATGGCATTTGTAGCCTTTATGCAGATATCTTCTAACTCTTTAGTAATTGGACAAGTTTCGGCATAGCCGCCTAGCGCCATGTTGGTTTTCCATTCATCTTTACCTGAATAACGGTAAATTGCAGCAACTACCCTGTCACCAACCACTATTGCCCTGATGTCTCTTGGAGGACGCTTGATAAACTCTTCAAAGTAGTAGATATGGTAAAGGGGGAACATATGTTCTCTGTCCTCAATTACTGCCTTGGCTGCATCTTTGTCTCGCAAAAGAGCAATTAACCTACCCCAGCTTCCAATGGTGGGTTTAATAACAGCTGGATAGCCAAAATTGTCAAGTGCAGCCAAGGCAGATACATCGGAAAATGCAGAAATCGCTTTGGGAGTCTTTATTCCTGCTTTTTGAAGTTCCATATGGGCGAATAGCTTATTACCACAAAGAATTGCAGTACGAAGCGGATTGATAATATATGCTCCAAGACCCTCTAATGCAGCTGTTGAATGGAGACTTTTAAAATAACTTACACAGCGTTGAATAAAGATTTTATTTCTATAATGAGAATTTTTTTTATTTAGATCGATAAAAAGATCTTTACAATCAATATTATTTACTTCAATTCGCTTCTTTTTAGCAGCTTCGTACAAAGCCTTTTCTTCCCATCTGATGTTATCATAAAGGATAGTAAAAGAAGATGAGCTCTTTACCTCTATCACTCGCCCCAGTCCTCTCCGACAACTTGAGCTGGTTTTATATTAAATTCTTCACCTATTTTTGTTAGTTCGTAACTAGCCCCACAATCTGGGCATGTTACGATTTCGCCTTCGATAGCGTCAGAGAGCACTTTAATTTCTGCGTCGCATTCTAGACATTTAATCATGTCATTATCTACTCCTTAGCCTTTACTTTCGCGGTAGTGTCGTTAAGTATCTTTCCCTCCAACCTATCATCTAAACTAAGCTCCAAAATGTCGCCCATACGAAGTTCTTTCAAACCACGAGCCAGAGTTTCAGCCTCATGGCGATCCGCCTCTAATCCTAGTATTGATAACAAAAATTCTGCACCATGTTTGCCAGCAAGTTCTCCAAATACGATCCTCCGTCTATTACCTACAACCTTGGGCTCTAAAATTTCGTATGCAGAGGGATTTCTAAGAATTGCTGCAAGATGCGTGCCCGCTTTGTGTTTATATGCGCTACTCCCTACGATGGGCTTTGCTTCTGGAACTTTTAAACCTGTATATTGCGAAATGGTCTTTGATAGATCTTTTATCATATGCAATCGCAGGTCGTTATTTGATTTATATATTAACGTCAATGCAACAGCAGTTTCAGCTAATGCTGGAATACCTGTGCGTTCTCCAAATCCATCTATAGTGGTATGAATTTGTTCTGCACCTGCCTCACATCCTGACAAGGCATTTGCCAATGCCAATCCAATATCGTTATGGCAATGTACATCTAGTGAGGTCCTTGACATATTGATATTCTCATATATCATCTTGACCAAATTATACATACCTCTAGGTCGCATGATACCTACAGTATCTGGAATACTGATTCTTTCTATACTACGTCCATTGATCTCCTTACACATTTCTATAAGGAAAGCAGGATCAGCTCTGCTTGCATCCTCCATTGTGAAGCGAGCCTTTAAGCCATGAGCTTTAATATAATCAGCAACTTCGAGTGCTCTGATTTTTGCCTCCTCTCTTGTAATCTTTAATTTTGCAGATAGATGAATATCCGAAATACCCATGTATGTTGCGATCCATGTTGCACCACAGCCAATAGCTACATCTACATCAGATTTTGTTGCCCTTACATGCGCCAGAATATCAGCTTTCAATCCTTGTTTTACAACTGTCTTTACAGTCTCAAAATGATCGGATGATATTACAGGACTAATCTCAATCTGATCGACACCAAAGGCATCGAGCATCCATGCAATTTGAATTCTTTGTTTTATAGTAAATGAAACACCAGGATGCTGCTCTCCTTCTCTTAGGGTAGAGTCAAGAATTTTAATTCTCATTTTATTATTACCGCATTCGTTATATAAGTGCGCATAGTAGTTTGGATCGTCTGATTTTAGCGACATTTAATCCTTTAATTAACCCCTTTCGTACA
>DASQWW010000020.1:0-3982 GCA_035640055.1 Nitrososphaeraceae archaeon
TAAAAAATAAATTATACTTAATTAAATGACTAAATAACTTTAAAATTTCCTAATTATGTTGAAGAATGTGTCTCGTTGAGCTGCTTCTCTTTTAATCTCCTTAATTAAGCTCACTAGTTCTTGAATAGAAGTTCCGGTTGCCTTGCCAGCAGCCTTGAATATTTCCTCAGAAAAGGCAGTTCCAACCATATCATTACCTCCATACGATAATGCAACCTGAGCCAGTTTCTTCCCTAACGCAACCCAATATATTGAGACATTATCTAGTATATTTGCTAGCAACAACCTTGATACTGCAATAACTTTTAAGTCGTACGTTGAAGGACTTTCTGCAGATATTATATTCTTCTGCTCCAACTCGGTGTTATCTAGACTAAACTTTAAGGGAATAAAGGTAGTAAAGCCTCTTGTTTTCTTATGAAGTTCTCTAATCTTTAATATATGATCCACAATATGTTCTGGTTTTTCTATATGACCGAAAAGCATTGTGCAATTGCTCTTTAACCCTAAATTATGTGCATGACGAGCAGTATCAAGCCATTCTTTGCCAGAACACTTTCCTCTGACAATTATACTTCTGGCTTCTCGATTAAAAATCTCGGCTCCGCCGCCTGGGAGGGCGTCTAATCCAGCATCCTTCAATCTGAGTAATACTTCTTTGACCGAGTTTCCAGTGAGCCGGGAAATAAAGAATATTTCTGCAGGAGTCAATGCTTTAATTGTGACACTAGGAAATCGTGTCTTTATTGCCTTTATCATGTTCTCATAATAATCAAGGCCTAACTTTGGGTGAAAGCCTCCTACAATGTGAATTTCAGTCGCTCCCATTTGTTTTGTCGCGACCTTAACCCTTGCCACGATCTGTTCAACAGTTAACGCATAAGCATCAGGTTCGTTACCCTTTCTGTAAAATGCACATAATGGACAACTGGCAGCACAAATATTGGTATAATTTAGATAATAGGAAACAACAAAGGTAACTGTCTTACCCTTGATATCTTTACGGATCTTATCTGCTGCAGCGCCTAATAAAAACAGATTCTCTTCCTTCATTAGTTGAACTCCATCTCGGTACGATAATTCTTCACCTGCAAGCGCTTTTTCTAATGCCTGTGTTTCTCCTACAATACTCTTTAACAAATTAAATGTTCTATGATTGAAGTTAATATAAAATATATGTTGATATGCAAACTTAAGAATTTTGTAAAGAATAAATATAGTGTTGATAGTCAGAAATTCTGTAATATTGCAATATATTCACCTAATACAGGATTTAATTAGTAAATCTGATGTTAGTGACATTTTAGATAATGCATTAGAGGGTCAACGCCCCGGATTAAATGAATGTATTAGGCTTATCAAATCCGAAGACGCTTACTTGATAGGCCTAATCGGGAATATGTTAAGGCAAAGACTCTATGGAGACACCATTACATTTGTCAATAACATTATCCTAAACTATACTAATGTTTGTACGACTTATTGTAAGTTCTGTGCATTTTACCGTCCGCCAGGTCATAAAGAGGCCTATACCTTATATCCTGAAGAGGTTGTTGGGCGTGTATTAATATCTAGAGAAAGATTTGGAATCACTCAAGCGTTAATTCAGGGTGGTCATAATCCAAACTTAAAGCTCGAATATTATGAAGAGCTTTTTAAAGCTATAAAGGCAAGATGTCCTGAAGTGGCAATTCATGGGCTCTCTGCTTCAGAAATTGATACGATTGCTAAAGTTGAAAAAAGTAGTATAAAAGAAATTCTCGCTAGGTTGAAAGAGGCAGGACTGGACTCTCTTCCTGGCGCAGGTGCAGAAATTTTGGATGATGAAATAAAAGCAAAGATCAGCCCGCTTAAGATCAAAAGTCATGAATGGCTTCGAATAATGGAACAGGCCCACAAACTTGGTCTAAAGTCTTCTGCAACAATGATGTATGGTACATTTGAAACTGAAGAGCAAAGAGCAAGACATATTATGAAAATTGGCCGATTACAGGAAAAGACAGGAGGGTTTATAGCCTTTATTCCTTGGAGTTTTGAACCAAACAAGACCAAGATACAATCTGAAGGGCTAATAAAATACCCGTCAGGTGGGTTACAGTTATTAAAAATGATTGCGATTTCAAGGATAGTATATTACAATTTAATTGACCATCTTCAATCATCATGGTTAACAAATGGAATTGGAATGGCCCAATTAGCATTAAATTATGGTGCTGATGATTTTGGTGGTACTCTAATTGGAGAAGAAGTAGTAAGTGCAACAGGAGCCAGATCAACGGAGCTCACATCACATAAAATTATTGATGCTATCAAACAGCTTGGTCTTAAAGTTGCAGAAAGGAACAACTTCTATCAGACTATAAGGTTTCATTAAAATACCAAAGCCACAAAAGTATCTGCATAAATTTATGGCTGTTAAAGTTTATTTTTAGATTTCTAATACTTGAATAAGTAAATAATAAGAAAAACCCTATGTTCATATATATATTAACTAACCTTCTTACACTGTTTGTCAAATATATCTAGAAATATCTTTAAATGGTTCATATCCATACCTTGTGTGTGCAATGCAAGTAGGAATTGATGACCTAGCTATCTACGTTCCAAAACTTTATGTTGACTATAAGGATTTCGCTGGAGCCAGAGGAATAGACCCACAGAAGTTAGAGTATGGTATTGGAATAAAAAAAATGGCGTTAGTTGATACTAATCAAGATCCAGCCTGCATGGCTGCTAACGCCTGCTTGAAACTAATGCAAAGGAATCATTTGCATCCAGAGGATGTTGGGAGGATGTATGTAGCAACTGAATCAGGCCTTGATGAATCTAAGGCAATGAATTCCTTTGTCATAGGAATGTTAGAACAAGTTTATGGTGAAAGTTCATTCGAACACGCTGGAGGAATCGAATGCAAATTTGCATGTGTAAGTGGATCTTATGCACTGTATGATAACACAAATTGGATTAGAGCACAAGAAAATAATGGTAAAGCAGCTATAGTCATTGTAAGTGATATTGCCAAATATGATATAGGATCGACTGGCGAATATACACAAGGTGCCGGCGCAGTTGCCCTACTAATCAAGGAGAATCCTAGACTTTTGACCTTTGACCAAAAAGTTACTTCAACAATAATTAAGAATGAGTACGATTTTTATAGACCAGTTGGTAAGGAGACTCCTCTTGTTAATGGAAATTATTCTAACTTGTTATATCTAATTCAAGTCAAGAAAGCATTTGATAGTTATAAAGAAAAGGCCATTAGAACAGGCCTGATTCAACTAAGTGATGGCGAATCCATTACTGATCATATTGATTTTTTCAGCGTCCATCTTCCTTATAGAAAAATGGGTGAAAAGGCACTAGCATACTTGTTAAGACATGAGTGGCGTCATCTTGCGCGCTGGAAAGATGTTATAAAGGAAGTAAAAATCGAAGAACCACTACCAAAAGATCCTAGAGGCACAATTGAATCAATTTTGGCCGATACTGAATTTATGAAAGCAGATGAAAAATTCAGACGAGCATTTATTCAAACATCATTCTATAATGAAGTTTTTGAAAAGAAGATGGCAAGCTCACTTGAAGCATCTGCTATAATTGGAAATTTGTATACTGCATCGATGTATATGGGATTAAGAAGCTTACTTGAATTTGAATATAAGAAAGGAGCCGATCTTGAATTTAAAAGGATAGGCTTTGGATCCTACGGCAGTGGTAGCAGTGCCATGGTTTTCAGTGGTGTTATACAACCGGAATACAAAGAGATTGTAAAAAAAATGAACCTTGAAGAAGAGATTGGGCATAGAACAAAACTCTCAATGGAAGAATATGAAATGCTCCATGGAAATGAAAGAAATTTCACTGATTCTTTTTTACACGCTCACAAAGAATTTATTCTGATAAGGATTGGAGGTACAACTGCCGATAAAGCAGGATTTAGAGAATACAATTATACTAACTAATATGTTAGTCAATTATG
>DASQWW010000021.1:0-6538 GCA_035640055.1 Nitrososphaeraceae archaeon
TCTTGAAGACTTGCAAATCTTCAAAAAAGGAGTTCTAGTACTTCTGATAGCAATTCCTAAACTAACAATCTTGGGTGCCCTTGTGACAATACTAGAACTTGCAGCATTAATAGGCTTTGTCAATTCATCATTAGCAATCAAAAAAGACATTCAGTAATGGAATATGCATAACAGACTGAAAAAGCCAATCAATAACGTAGATCATAACTTATATTTCTCCGGGAATGATCGTAATCTCAGTTAGTCTTTCTCCTCTCAATACAGAGAGTTCAATTGATTTCCCAATAATCTCATTGGTTAACAGCTGGTTTAAATCTTGCACATTATTTACTGGTTCTTTATTAAATTTTACAATAACATCACCTATCAATAGTCCTGCTTTCTTGGCAGGTGTGCCATTCTCGACTGAAACAACCATAAGCCCTTGATGGTGAGTTTCATTAAGTTGTTGTTGTATAACAATATCACTTGGAAGAGAAATCGTATTTAAGATAACCCCTAAGTAAGCTCTTTTTATTCTCCCATCCTTTGACAGCTTGTCAACAATACTTTTCATTTTGCTGATACGAATAGCTATTCCTCTTGACGACACGTAAGCGACGTTTAATCCTATCATATTCCCTTGGACATCCACTAGAGGACCACCAGAATAGCCTGGATTCAACCTTGCGTCAGTGATAATCACGTTATCCATCATGAAACTTCTTCCTCCTTCTCTCCCCCACCATAATCCTCCTCTTATCGAACTCCTTGAGCTGGTTACTATGCCTTCTGTAATACTAGGATGATCGCCATAGGGGTTAGCTAGGGCCAACACAAACTGACCTGCCTTTAGATTTTCGGTTTCATTAAACTCTATTGGCTTCAATGTGGTAGTTTGTTCGATCTTAAGTAATGCTATGTCAGAATAAGGATCATTGCCTATGACCTTGGCTGAAAAAGTCTTATCATCACTAAGGCCTACTACTTCTACATCATCAAGTCTTTTGACTACATGACTACAAGTTACTATACGACCATCAGCACTCCATACAATACCTGAACCATTTCCTCTTGTCTTTGATTGTATACCGATCACTGATGGAGCTACCTTATTGGCTAGATTAACTATTGCATCAGAAAATGAGGCTAATGTGGTATTATTATTTACAATTGTTTTTTCACTCATTTTTTATTATTCACTACGTTATATAGATAAACGCCTATTTGTTGACTAATAATAGAAAAACTCAGTCGTGTATCTATTATTATTATTATTGCTATTATTACTACTATCGGGTTATAACTTTACACCCTGTTGCATAGAATACAGCCTAAATATATGTCTCATCAATTGATGGGAGACCTTAATTGCATCGTTCATTTCCTTCTTGTTCTTTAGGAGCTTGGCCTCTATATTAAGAACATAGTTTGAGAAGACTGCATCGACTTGAATTTCACCGTCGTCGGTGATCCACTTAAATGTATTTTCATTAGTATAATAACCATCATCATTCTCCTTTTGCTTCTTTTCGGAACATCCTAACCACCTTAATCTTCCAAACCATCTCCCACGTAAACTTGTAAGTAACTGTTGAGAATCTATGTCTTGAGGCAGAACTGTTTGGATTAGAGGAATATGGACTGAGGCATTATTAGTATTATCTAGTAAATACAATATTGATCTCTTGGCCTTTGCAGTAACTCGATACCCATTTGCCGTTTTCTCTACCATATGTTGATCTTCAAGTCTATTAAGATTCCTTGAAAGCGTTTCCTGATGCATTCCTATTCTTCTCTTTATACCGTCGAAGCTAAATTCTTTAAGACTCTCTTCATTGATTATATGCAGGATAATTCTGCCTTTGTCGCCTATATATACAGATTCATTTGAATCAAAGTCCATATGCTCTTTATTTCCTTGTTCTTCTGACATGATTGCCATCAACTTTTAATCTTGATAGTACATGAATTATTTTCATGATTTAACTGATGAATGGAGTTTCTATTCTTTAATCTTCTAATTTGACCAGAAGAGGATATTTTTGCATAAAGGTAAAGATGTTTAATATAGCATATCCAAAGAAGCCCGAGCTTACGAGTAAAAGGTTTTAGGCTAAACATATTCTTCTTCTTCTTCTTCACCTTCAGAAGCTGAAGATGAATCACTATGAATAGGAAGTATGAAAGTAGTGTGTCGTCGATGCATTAGTAATTGAATATATATCACAAAATAACAATAAATTGACTAGTTATCTGATAACTCAGTCACATCAAATATACTGAACTGGAGATTAATCTTATATACCTTGATTACTTCTTGCAATCAGTTGGGATATTATATATATAGGTATATAATACATGGAGACCTAAATTGCGAAATAGGAAAAGTTTCTGTATCTTAGAGTTCAACCTTTAAAAAAAAGCTTCCATATGTAAAAAATCTTGGCGTCTTCTAAGAATAATCCTCATATCTCCATGTTCTTGATAGTAATACCCCTAGTATTATCTGCTTTTACTCATTTATGGAATCCTATTGGATTTCCTGGTATATTTGTAGATGAGGGATATTATATGGGGAGGGCTATGCATGTATTGGAGGGTAAGGGTCCTCAAGAAGAGTCATATTTTTACGATCATCCATACTTTGGACAACTCTTCTTAGCTGGCGTATTTACATTAATTGATTATCCTTCTTCACTAAATCCTACTCCTAATAGTAATGCAGTACATTCTATTGAAATGCTTTACACAGTTCCAAGAGTATTGATGGGATTATTAGCAGTAATAGATACATTTCTTGTGTATAATATAGCACAACGTCTTTACAACAGAAAAGTAGCATTTATTGCTTCTATTTTATTTGCTGTCATGCCAATAACGTGGTCTTTGAGGTGGATATTATTAGATACTATCTCACTTCCTCTCCTTTTATCTTCGATATTGTTTGCAGTTTATTATTACAACACAAAGAATCAATCTCTAAAAGGTGATAATGAAAAAAATACCATCCAAATAATTTTATTGTCAGGTACTTTTTTAGGATTAGCTATCTTTACAAAAATTCCAGCATTTACTATGATTCCACTCGTTGGATATCTTATTTATAGAAAAAATAATAACAATAATAATGACAACCAAAATTCCAAGACTCTGCTAGCAATATGGTTTATTCCTGTTATTTTAATACCACTAATTTGGCCTATTTATAGCGCAGCAGTTAGTCACTTTAATAAGTGGTCAGAAGGTATTTTAAGACAGATAAATAGAGAAAAAAACCATCCTTTATTTGATTCAATAAGATATAGTATTGAAATTGATCCAGTTTTGTCAATTCTGGGTATTGCTGGTTTAGTTTTTGGAGTAGTAATAAAGAGGAATTTCTTACTTTTATTCTGGGTTATTCCACTTCTGGTCTTCTTATATCTTATAGGATATGTATCGATCTATCACCTGATTCCATTATTACCCGTGTTTTGTATTGCGGCTGCTAAAATGATAAACGATGTATTGTGTATAATAAGCAAGAAAATAGGCTCAATTCAGAAAATGTTGCAATTTGCTATAATTTCAGCAATAGCAATTTTTGGATTCATAAGTACAGCTATGTGGATATCAATGAATGTCAATTCTGCTTATTTTGAAACAGTCGCATTTGTTGCTAGATATGTATACGATAATAATAACAACATTGTTCATACTACTAACAATAATAATAATAATAATAATATTGAAATAACTATGATCGCAGACCCATCATATTCATGGATTCCAAAGCATATTTTTCATTTGGATGGTGATTATAAAACCTATTATGATATTATACCGGCCAACGCCAAAAAAGTTCTTTTGATAGTTGACAGGTTTTTCATTGATGCGTTGTCAAGCAGTAACGAATCATCTAAACAAATAAAAAAAATCTATGAATCGAAAAGTACCAATATGATAGTAACCTTTGGAAATGTAGATGAATATAACCAAATATCCATATATCAACATGAGTCGAAACCTGGTATAAAAACAAATTGAAACAGAAGAGAGAGGAGAATATTATTAAACACATATAAAAATGAGATTTGTTTTTTGCAGAATCACATATTGTTTAGGCTAAATTATACTTTGGCAATGTAACTGAATTACTAGCATTATTATGGTCCAGCACATCACATGTTTTACATGTATAATTAAATATAAGACCAAGACCATAAAGCCTTTAATAAACATATTATTATTAGACTAAAAATTGAATCTGAAAGTTCTTTTCTATTATTATATTGTAATTATGATAAACACAAACTAAGCAGTCTTTTTATTAGTTTCAAGAATCCTTTCTGACGTGCCTTTCTAATTCTTGTATTGAGTAGATAGGAAGTGAGCATGCAAAGTTTCTACATATTATTGCATATTCAGATTCATTTTCATTTTGTTTTCTTAAGTTTATTCCATTGAAGAGAGGATATTTTTGTAGTTGTGTTAATTGTGAATGGTTTTCTATGATAGCAATAATCCCATTTGGAACAAACTGTCTGTACAACCAGTTTATCATTGGGGAATCTACATTCCTTTTTTCTATTCCTTTCATAATCGTTATCTCAATTGGCTTCTTTACATAAAGATAAATCGCAATTAGCAGCTGCCCAAATCCAAAGGGATTCTCAGTGGCCCTTCTCGCTCCTGCCCTCATAATTCGTTCTGCCTTGTCAAGATAACTATCGTTTTGTGTCAGATGGTAAAGCCTCAGAAGGTTAGATGCAGCCATCGAATTACCACTGGGAATAGCAAGATCATAAAGACTCTTTGTTCTAACGATAAGATGTTCATGATCATCGGAAGTAAAGAAGAAGCTATCTTCATTAGAATCCCAAAAGTGTTGTAGCATAAAGTCAGTATACATTATTGCTTTTTCAAGATATTGAGGCTTCGAATCGATTTCAAAAATATCTAGTAAGGCATTAACATAAAATGCATAATCATCAAGGTATCCGTTCAGTTTTGAAACTCCATTTTTAAATGTTCTTTGTAATCTTCCATCATTCTTTGCAATTTTGGTTTCGATGAAATTTATTGCATTGATTGCAGAATTAAGATAATCCCTTTTGTTATTGGCGATTATATATCCCCTGACAAAACCAGATATCATCAATCCGTTCCATGAAGTCAAAATTTTATCGTCCCTTCCTGGCTTTACTCGTTTATCTCTTATTTCAAAAAGCCTCTTTGAGGCATTATTGAGGATACGTTCTATTACCTCGGCAGGGCGATGATATTTTTGTGCTAGATCGTTTAATGACATTCTGACACTAAGTATGTTCTTGCCTTCAAAATTACCAGTCTGTGTTACTCCATAATATTCACAAAAGATGTCAGCAATAGTTTTGTCTCCAAGAGCATTAATAATTTCCTGTTTTGACCAGACATAGAATTTGCCCTCTTCGCCTTCAGAATCAGCATCCTGCGCAGAATAAAATCCACCATCCGGAGAAGTCATCTCACGCATGATGTAATCCAACGTTTTCTCTACTACCCTGAGATACCTTTCACTACCACTAATCTGATATAGTTCGGCATAAACCTGTGTTAATAGCGCATTGTCATAAAGCATTTTTTCAAAGTGAGGAACAAGCCATTTCTGATCTGTTGAGTACCTAGCAAAGCCACCGCCAAGCTGATCATGAATACCGCCTGCGGCCATTTTATCTGCTGTAAACATGACAAAATCTTTGAACTGGCTTATGCGTGAAATATCATAGTAGCGTAACATAAAGAGAAGATTAGAAGGGTTCGGAAATTTTGGTGCCTGCCCAAAACCTCCATACATAGGATCACCCATCTGAAGCAATCCAACAGCTGCTTCATCTAGAATTGACCGGTCAAGTGTAACAACGTTTTCTTGGCTTCCCTGTACGCCACCTTTTACACTTTGCGATAAGGCCTGCATAAACTCCATTGTAGCAGAATGAATTTCCTGCTTTTTACTCTTGTACGTTTCAGCTAATTGATTTAAAATGGTTCCAAAACCAGGCATACCATATCTGCTATATTTTGGAATATATGTTGCGACATAGAAGGGCTTCTGGTCAGGTGTCAAAAATACAGATAGAGGCCAACCTCCAGTCCCTGTTGCAAGTTGACAAACTCTCTGATAGATATCGTCTATATCTGGTCTTTCCTCTCTGTCCAATTTTATATTAATAAAGTTCTCATTCATTATCTTGGCAATTTCTTCATCTTCAAATGACTCATGAGCCATTACGTGACACCAGTGGCATGCACTGTATCCTATGCTGAGGAATATTGGCTTGTCTTCCTTCTTTGCTTGCTGAAGAGATTCTTCTCCCCATGGATACCAATCAACGGGGTTATATGCATGTTGTAGAAGATAAGGGCTACTTTCATTAATCAATCTATTTGCTTTGTTGGCTTTACTGGCGCCATGACTACTGCTGTCAGGTTTTTGCAATAGATAAAATTAGTAGTAATGGTATTTATAATGTAGGTATACTGTCACCACTTTATTAGTTATGAAATTTTACAAATAGGCTATCTAAGAGCTAATAGC
>DASQWW010000022.1:0-9688 GCA_035640055.1 Nitrososphaeraceae archaeon
TCTATCATCAGCTTTTGCGGCTTATTTGCCTTGCATTGTTACTATACCATCTGGTTTTTCTTCTTTTACTCCTATTTGATGATGAAGCAGCGTTACTAACTTCAAGTCTTAGTCCTATATCGATCAAATGTTTTTGATACAACACTTGTATTCTACTACATCTTTCCCTACCAAATTTTGTCTTAATGCCATCTAGAGTTATTATTTTATTTAATATAAAATTACAAAAGGTTATAGATGTAATTAACTTTGTTAAGTAATACTCTTTAGCGCAGATGAAATAATAGAACTGATGATATAGTGTATGTTAGACTCCTTAATTCTACAGGTACTTGATTGGCGAGAAGGTGCAGTGTTTATACCATTAGGATTTGGATTGGCCGTAGGTCTAGGATATGTTATTATCTCAGCAGCGCGACACCGAAAAAGGACATAGTACTAAGGAAATGGATTTTTGTTATTCAAAGTAAAGTAAAATAAAAACAAGAACAGCGTCAGCTTTGGGTTTTCTTATCCAACATATCTTTTGGAACTTGCTACTGCTACTTCCATTCCCATATTTTTGCAATCAATTACCCATCTTATCTGCCTCATATTCAAATGCTTCAACTAGATTATTAAGGAAGGTCAGTTAGGCTGCCCACTTAATACTGTTGTAATAGAAAAAACTAAAGATACTTTGCTAAATCAAGATGTTTTTCTTACCCACCTGCCCTGTCAAAACGCTTTGAAACATCATCCCAATTTACAACATTCCACCAAGCATTGACGTAGCTTGCCTTATCATTCTTATATTGAAGGTAGTAAGCATGTTCCCACACATCACAGACTAGCAAAGGAACAGTGCCAGGGCCTATTAGCAAATTATGCTTCTCAGCGCCAAATGTCAGTAACTGATCTGATAGTGAATCGTATGCTAGTACGGCCCATCCAATACCTTCAACAGTCTTTGCAGCTTCTGTGAATTGAGACTTGAACGCATCATAACTGCCAAAGTCTTCATTAATCTTATCAGCTATTGCGCCTCCAGGCTTTCCTCCGCCGCTCGCTTTCATATTTGGCCAGAATATGGAATGTAAGGCATGACCTCCATAATGGAAAGACAGATCTCTCTCAATAGCCTTGGCATCCACACCCTGAAAATTATTTTTCCTTGCGTTTTCTAGTTTTTCAAGTGCAGCATTGGCACCGTTGACATATGCAAGGTGATGTTTATCGTGGTGCAGCGTCATAATGTCCTTCGATATATGCGGTTCCAATGCATTATAAGCATAGGGTAATGAAGGTAGTTCATATTTTTTCATAATAAATAGCTCATAATTGAAGCTATTAACCTTTCCTATAGTCGGGTAAACTTTCATAGATACGTTTGGAAATTTGGAGCAATAACCCTACACTAAATAAAAAGATAGATATTAAGCAGCTGTAGTGGAACGAATTTATGTTCATTACTGTATAATTTTTCGAGTATCTTGGCATGTTCCTTAAGTTTTATTTCAATGGTTAGATGCAAGCAAAATCAGAAAGCTTTAAAATCGATTTGTGTCCACCTTGTATGCCTATGACAATAAACAACGAGTTACTGCAAGCTAGAAAGAAAATCTCGGACATCAGGCCAAAATTTGTTAGGCAGGAGAGTTGGAGGTACGATCGTCTGTCTGAGAACTGGAGAAGGCCTAGGGGAAAAGACAATAAGATGAGGAAGAAACTGTCAGGAGTACCATCCCTAGTTGACGTTGGCTATAGGGGACCAAAGAAAGCAAGGAATCTTCATCCTTCAGGATATACGGATAATATTGTTTTCAATGTAAAAGATGTTATCAAACTTGATGCAAAGAAGGATGCTGCTAGACTAGCCCATACTATAGGGGGGAGAAAAAGGAAAGCAATCCTTGAAAAAGCTACAAGTATGGGTATTAAAATATTAAATCCTGGCAAGCTCGTTCCAAATAAAAAAAGTAAGGAGAAAGAAAAAGAAGAGGAGCAAAAGGATCATTAATGGTAGTAAATATAAGAAAAAAGAGAGAGTTAGTTTCAAGGATCCTAGGTATTGGTCTAAACAGTATTAGATTTGAGCCAGATCAACTTGATGATGTAGCTGATTCTATAACGCGTGAAAATATACGTGCCTTGATAAAGAAGGGAACAATATGGACTGTAAAGCCTAGAGGAACATCCAGAGCTCGTGCCGAAGCTAAACTTGCTGTCCACAGGACACATGGAATGGGTCCTGGTTCAAAAAAAGGTAAAAAAACAGCAAGGACAGGTAAAAAAACAGCATATGTCAAGAAAGTAAGATCATTAAGATATTATCTCAAAGTATTGAAGGACAGAAACGATATCAATAGGGAAACATATTGGTCGCTCTACAAGAGGGTTAATGGCGGTCAGGTCAGGTCTTTATCTCATTTAAGAGATATTGTCAAACAATCAAAGAGATATTGAGGCTTTCATTTCATCTTCCTGAAAATCATTCTATATTTTTCAAAATCTTTCACATTCTCATTTTGAAATTTTATCCCTTCTCTTTTAAGTAATTCTCTTTTCCTCGCTATTCCATACTTGTAACCTCCGATCTTGCCATTTGACTGAATTATCCTGTGGCATGGAACAATAATTGGAGTTGGATTTTTGTTTAAAATTTTTCCTACTGTACGTGCTGCTGCTGCAGGCGAATAACCGAGGGCCTTTGCGATATCTCCATAGGTTGAAACTCTTCCTGCTGGTATGTTTAATAGTAGTTCATAAACATCATTATCTTGAATGCAGAAAGATTTGTGACGCTGTTTTGCCATAGTTTATAATATACTGAACAAAAGACTATGATTAAAATATATACAAACTAGAAAGATCTTTTATCGGCTATTATTAGCATGTTATTTGATAGAAATGGAGGTCAGGTCCAATTTAATTTCACTAACACTTTATATATCATAGCAAAAAAGCCGACACAGTATACAATAATTGTACAAAATTTGTATCCTTGTAAGCTTAACATTATCAGAGTGTTATTAGTGACAGTATATCTCAAGAATTTGATATAATCCAGATTGACTGTGTATATATACTAAGCGTACATTTTTGTATCAGACTTTATACAGCAAAATGAGAATGAGTAATAAGATAAATTACACAGGCAAGGTCTATGTTTACAGTAGTGGCATGTCTGAAGATATGATTAAGCTTAGCAAAGAAAAGTTGGGTGAACATGGTATTAACGAAAATGATATTATTATTATTGAAGTGCCACAAGATGTCCCAGAGGGTTCTATCATGGTGACAATTTGGCCTCATTATTTATCTGTTTCAAAGGTAAAGCGTGTCAGACACGGTTCCATCTACGCGCCACAACTATTCAATATAGATCTTTGATTTCAAATATTAAAAATTGAATACATAAAATATTATATGTGCTCTCTGTACTGTTCTTATCTAGTGCACTTAACCTTCTTTTGCAAGCGTGGAAGGCATGAAGATTGCCCTGGTCAATGGCCGGAAGAGAGTGTATCTGGAATTAATCACGATTGTTCTTTTGATGTTAAAATGTTAGTATGTCAATGCCGATGTCATATTATGACACGATAGTTTAAGATGTTAGGTAGGATGGAAAATACCAAACAACATGTGTGAAATAAATTTAAAAGTCCTATTGATACTTTTATCTTAGTTGAGAACATTTCATAACAATAAACAACTTTGTGCCTTTTGCGATACGAAAATAGCTGAAGGAAGAAGTATATGTGCTGATTGTATGAAACTTTACGGTATAAGAAGTTATAACCTTGAGAATGATGGATGTGGATGTGATAAATAGTAGAGAACTGTTTCATAAGTATATTATTATAATATTTCCCTCAAGGAGATTAGGTGGGGGTCAGACACTTGGTATCTCATCACATTTTCCTTTTAGAAAATCATATAGCCACCACATCATCATACCCTGAATTTAGTCGATTCCTATTCTGTCCATTAAATCTTTAGCCTTTTTGCGAATTTTAGCATTAATTTTGACTAGAACTATTCCTTCCAGTGGCTGTCCATACATAACCACTGAGTTGTTTGGAACAAGAGTGAAAATAGGCAAAGCTAGCATGTCCTCTTCGCCTTCGACTATGACTGTGACTGGTTCCGAGATTCTTAAGGCATCTTGCAAAACAGAAATAGCCTCTTTTGAAATAGATCCAGGAGGATTTAAACACCGCAATTCGCGTATTTTATAGTAGCGCTGACTAAAACTACTACTGAGATAATAGCTGGTACGGGTAATAGTACCACGTCTTAAACGTCGCTCCTTTCCGTCGATGACTGATAGATCAGGTAATATCCCAAATGAAACTAATCTGTCAGTAGTAGCGTCTCCTACGGAGACCACAGTCTTCGCGTTTTTTAAAAAACTTTTAATTTTTTGTTTAGTGATATCCTTGTCTACGAGCAGAGTACCAAATGGTTTCCTCAGGGTGCCTATAACCTCAGAGGTGAGGGGCATTATGGTTCAGCTTGGACAGATGTATTATTATCTGCTATAGGTTTTGACTGATTTTCTTCATATTGTTTCATCTCGGCTGCTATGACGCTAACTCTGCCAGCTAACATCTTAGCAACCTTACTAAAAGCTTGCGATTGACTTGAATCAGGCTCAGAGATTATTATTGGTTTGCCAATATCGCTCCCTTCCATAATCTGGGGGTGAAGTGGAATTTCTCCAATAAATGGTATATTAAACTGTTCACTTACTCTTTGTCCACCACCTCCTTTGCCAAAAATATCAATACGTTCTTTGCAATTTGGACATTGAAGATAGCTCATATTTTCGACGACTCCAATAATAGGTACATTTAATTTGTTGAACATGCCTATTGCCTTCACAGCAACATTCGATGCAACTTCTTGTGGCGTTGTTACAATTAATATCCCTGTAATGGGGATTGTCTGTGCCATTGTTAATGGTGCATCACCGGTACCTGGTGGCAAATCTATAATCAAATAATCAAGCTCACCCCAATTAACATCAGTCAGAAACTGCTTCACGATACCCGAAATGATTGGACCTCTGTATATTCCTGCTTGCTGGGACTGCTCATAAAAAAATCCCATTGACATCACTTTAACATCTTCTGAAAGTGGAGGCTGAATCTTATTATTAACTACTTCCGGTGATGCCTTCAAACCAAGCATTAGTGGTACACTCGGTCCATAAATATCAGCATCAAGTATTCCCACTTTTGCACCTGTCTTTGACAATGCAACTGCCAAATTCACCGAAATTGTCGTCTTCCCTACGCCTCCTTTTCCGCTTGCAACTGCCAAAATATTCTTAACCCCAGGCAAAAGTTCATCTAAAGAAAGTGCACGACCTTCCATTACTCTGGCTGTAACCTTTATGTCAAGGTCCTTGATACCTAAATTTGCAATGGCATTACGAACATCTTGCTCGATTTCACTGTTGAAAGGACATGCTGGTGTAGTAAGTTCAAGTGTAAAGGAAACTTTTCCGTCATTTATTGTGAGATCTTTTATCATACCCATAGAAACTATATCTTTATGTAATTCAGGATCCACAACCTTCTTTAATGAAGAAAGAATTTGATCCACCGCAACCATTTTAAGTCATCAAAATTTTGTTCTTTGCGTATTTAAATCATTCATTGTAATTGTTTTTCTGAATGCAAATAATAAAAATAATGCTTGTATCATTTTTATAAATGGAAAAATTATGGGAAAATCTTCCTTACATCTTGAAATCTTTTCCTCAGTGTGACAATACTAGTATCTCCAGCAACAGCGATCTGTGCTTGGCTCACTTTTTCACCTTCTTTAAGACAGGCCGCATATAGTACTGCCACGGCAAGCGCATTAGGATCTTTGCCATGTGAGACAGGATTTTCTTTAATCGTGGTTAACATCTCAAGAGCTTTCCTATAGGTCCTTTCACTTACTCTTGCCTTATTGGCTATCTTAGCAAGATATACATTGGAGTCAATGACTGGTAGATGAAGTTTTAAATGTCTAACAAGCAATCTGTAACATTTTCCTGAAAATATTGCATCTGTGTTTGCGGTTCCGGCAATTTCATCAAGCGTTCTCGGAACGTTGAGTTCCCTGCATGCTGCATAAACTGAGGCTACAACTAGGGCACGAATCGATCTGCCCTTTATAATATGTTTGTCAAGTGCCTTCCTGTAATTGTATGCTGATTTCTCCATAAGAGCATCATTCAACGAAAGTTTATCCTTGACTGTGCTTAAAATAGCGAAAGCATTCTTAAGATTCCTATGATAACTTCTATTATTACTAGAAATCTTGTTCCAGCGTCTCATTCTCTGAACTTTACTCATCTGCTCTGGACTAATTACAACTCCATTTGCATCTACATTGGAGTAAGAGATAAAGGTAGATAGACCCATGTCATGGAAGGCTAAAGATGTAGGCATACCTGTTCTACTCTTACTTTCAACATCATCACCAGAATAGATCCGCCATTCTGGTCCTAATGACTCGACATTATCATGTATTACCATTCCACATGAACTACAAACTGTTTCGCTTGTTTCAGCATCAAAAACTGTTGCATTACTCTTGCAAAGACTACACGAGTCCGGTTTAATTAATTGAGATTCTGGCTCCTGTCTTAACAATCGCTCCCACCTCTGCAAGTGATATAATTGCGCGCTCTGACAGTGCATATAATCTCATGAAAACTGTTCATATCTGTCATGCGAGGTTGGATCTCATATAAGGGATCTGTGTACATAATTATCAAAAGTAGTCAAATGTAACCTAAAATTATATAAAAATACAATATAACACAGTTGCGCACGTCTTATTAAAATGAACACGATTATACCGTTAAATTGTCACCTAACACAATCATAGACGGACGTTCATCAACGGTTACGAGATCATTTAGATTTGACATAGAGTTGTCAAAGATTCTAGAGGAGGAAGCAGAAAGGATGGATGTTTCTGTAAACGCATTGGTAGGAATTATCATCAAAAGGTATGCTGAGTTTACTAGATATTTATCAAAACTAGATATGGTGGTTATAAATAGGGAGTTCTTAACGTACTTATTTGAATCCAGAGATGAAGAAGGCCTTTTCATGGTAGGCACAAAACTAGGGGAAACGGTGCCAGTAGATACAATAATGTTTTGGAAAAAGGAACTAACTGAACAATCAGTACTAGATTATATCGAAAAAATTGTTTGTAGATATGGACATCTCGGTACATACGATGAGATTACACATTCAAGTAGCAGGACAATTGTTATAAGACATCGATTAGGTAAAAAAGGGTCCAAATTTTTTGAAGGTTATCTACGATCCTCTCTCAAAAGTACAATCGGCAAGGATGCACTCTTTGAAGTTACTGATTCTTCAGTTAAATTTGAAATCCGAAACTAGAATCTCCTTTCTATTACAACCCGTCTGAACAGCAAAAATCCATTCGTGATCAAAAGGTTCATAAATTGATGTCTGCATCCGAGATGCGATATACAAATGTTTTCTATAGTGCAAATGAGCGACGTGGTTAGGATTCCTCCTAGCAGATTGACAAATTCTTTGAAGGAAGCAGCCATTGGCATTTTAAAAGAAAAATATGAGAGTATGATTAGCTCAGAACTCGGCTATGTTATTATGATTATTGATGCTACTGCAAATTCTGTGGGCAAGCTAGTTGCGGGTGACGGTGCTACCTACCACAAAGTCACATTTAAGGCGTTGACATTTTATCCCAAATTACAAGAAGTAGTAGAAGGCGAAGTTGTAGAAATTACAGACTTTGGAGCTTTTGTCAGGATTGGTCCAACAGATGCCCTGCTGCACTTGTCGCAGATAACTGACGATTATCTAAAGAGTGATGTTAAGCAAGGTATAATTATTGCAAATCAGACTGCAAAATCTTTAAAGATAGGTTCAAGGATACGTGCAAGAGTTACAGCTGTAAGTCTAGGCAAAGGAGCAGCTATGGGCAAGATCGGTATAACCTGCCGACAGCCTTTTTTAGGACCAACTGAATGGATTGCGCAGGAGGTAAAGAAGGCAAAACAGGCCCCACCGGCCTCACCAGGTAAGGAAAAGAGGGGAGGGGCTAGCAAGTAGTTGGTCAAAGAAGTTGCCTGTAGAAAATGCAAGGCTATCACAGTTGGAAAAGTGTGTCCTGTCTGTAAATCAACTGATCTCACTCCAGATTGGTCTGGGATTATTGTGATCTTTGATCCTTTAAAATCTCAGGTAGCATCTACACTTGATATTACTTTTCCTCATAAATATGCACTAAAAGTTTCATGACAATGATATAAATGAAGGAGTTAGCGGAACTACTTGATGTTCGAAAATCCCTTCTCAATTTTTTGCAAGAAGATATAGGAAGTGGAGACATAACAAGTAACAGTATTATTTCACCAAATATTTCTGTACGTGCTGAAATTATCTGTAGAGCAAAAACAAGAGCCATAGTTTGTGGCCTTGAAGAAGCGAGTATTATTTTTAATATTTGTAAATGCAAGACCCAAATTTTAGTAAAGGATGGGTCAAATGTTGGAAGGGGGGATATTGTAATGAGCATTAAAGGAAAAGCACATTCCATTCTAAAGGCAGAAAGAACTGCAGTGAATTTGATAATGAGAATGAGTGGAATTGCAACTGAGACCAGGAGGATTATCGAGATAATACGTGATATTAATTATCCTATCAGAATTGCTTCTACACGTAAGACTGCACCAGGTTTGCGGTTTTTCGATAAAAAGGCCGTAAGAACAGGTGCTGGAGATACTCATCGAATGCGGCTAGATGATATGATTATGATAAAGGATAATCATCTTATGATTACGCATTCAGTAAAAAGATCCGTCGAACTGGCGAGAAAGGTTGCTGGTTCATCCATAAAAGTGGAATGTGAAGTAAAAAATTTAGAGGAGGCAATCGCAGCTATAAACGCTGGAGCACAGATAGTAATGCTTGACAACTTTTCTCCAGAGGAGGCAGCTAAAACTATAAAGGAAATTACAAAAAGAGGAATTCGTAAAAATACAAGGATAGAATTGTCTGGTGGGATCAATTTAAGAAATATCAAGTATTACGCCAAAGCAAAACCAGATGTAATTTCAATTGGATATCTAACCCATTCTGCGAAAGCTATTGACTATAGCTTAGAAATAGTAGACGTTCCCAGACAGAGTTCGATTTAAATCTCATTCAAATCCTCAATTTCGAAGGTTATTTGGGGGGATTATTAATCTACTAATCATAATTTTAATTATCAGACTTTATAGATAGAGAGGTTTTTATTTATATATTTTAAATAAAATCTCTTTATATTGATAGTTAATGATGATGATGATGATGCTTCATAGGATTATTTATGAGATCATAAGCATCCGGTCTATCGCAACTTTGGCTTTTTGAGCAATATTTGCAGGTACCTTGACCTCATATATATCATTCACAAGGGAGTTATGGACCTTCTCTAAATTGATTTTTTTCATATACTTGCATATTGCATCTTGTTTAATAGGTAAGAATATTTTATCCGGATTTTCCTTTTTCATTCTATACAGAATACCAGTTTCTGTTGCAATTACAAATTTTTTTGCATCAGACGTTTTGGCATGCTTCATCATTCCCTCTGTAGACAGTATATGACCTTTTTTTACCAATTCGCCTGTTGTGGTATGATATAAGGTAGA
>DASQWW010000023.1:0-4070 GCA_035640055.1 Nitrososphaeraceae archaeon
GCCACTAGAGGCACGCTCCACTCATCGCATTTATCTGAAATTATTCCTAATTGCTGTAACATTTCGGATTCTTCTTTGGCTCCAATATTAATATGAACTGAAACGGCATCAGCACCAAGCCTTAAAGCTTCTTCAACGCTACCTAACAACACCTTTCTGTTAGGAGAAAGTGCTAGAGTTGTACTACCTGATAAATGAGCTATTAGACCGATTTTTATTGGTCGTCTCATCGTCTTTATAACGCCTTTATTAACAAGAACACAAGTTAGGCCTGCATCTTCACACTGGTAAATCATTTTATGAATATCTTCCAAACCGGAAATTGGGCCGTCACTGATACCATGATCCATAGGGATGCAAATCATCTTCCCATTCTTCATAATTCTACTGAGCCTAATATCTTTGCCAAAGACCATCTAAGAAAAGCATCTTTCAAACTTACTTAAAAGTCATATGCTATAAACAATTAATGAATGATAATCACTTCGCCTATAAGATATGAGGCCATCGACTCTGGCAATATTTATCACTAAGTATTTATCAGAAAATATTAAGAATCTTTGAATCAAGACTATGGTGATAAGAAAGGATCCTACGATTACGGCATTTATAATGCGAAAATGTATTAAAATCGTCAATATTAATAATTTCGTCTATTTATTAGAATACTAGAACAGATCCATTAAAATCGTAAATCAACTTTCTGAGTTGGAAATCCGTCTCTTTCAATATTTACTTAGCTGCGGTATTTATCAAGGCTGCATACGGCTGGCATTTCTTGTTTGTGTTTATTCTTTTCTGTAAGCTTAATTATCCTATTGATTTTTGCTTTTGAGTATAATTTAGATCTATTATTTATAGTATTGTTATTATCGAGTTGCCTTAATATTTCGTCTATTTCTTCATAAGGCATTCCAATTTCTGTTTCGGCAGTTTGGTCTTTCCACAATCTTGGACTACTTATTTTGTTTGAAATAACAGGAGTTATTTGCAGGAATTTTGCCATTTCCCTTACTTCCGTTTTGTATAAATCTGCTATGGGAAGAATGTCAGCAGCGCCGTCTCCATGCTTCGTATAATATCCTAATTTTATTTCACTTTTATCAGATGCACCTAGAACCAATCTGTGCAATATTGTTGCATAATAATAGACAAGACACATCCTTAATCGAGCACTAAAGTTTCCTTGTGCTAATTTGTTTTTTGGAAGCTGTTTTAAAAACACTCTTTTTCCCCTCGTTATATCGATAACTTCGTATGTTATTTTCAAATCCTTTGCCAATCCCTCTGCATCATCCACATCATTTTTAGGAGTAATGTTAGACTCTGGCAAAATTAATCCAAATACTCTTCCTGACCCAAGTGCTTTGACTGCCAGAGTCGCTGCTACAGAAGAATCTAGGCCTCCACTCAAACCAATTACAAGACCCTTAGACTCACGCTTCTTGACTTCATCAATAATGAAGTCTATTATGATACTTGTTATGATCTCATACTTCATAATTTTTAAAATATTTGAGAATAATATATACTAAATCCGATTAGTTGCTCAATCGATTGCTCTTTTAACTGTACATATGCGCCGTACTTTGGAAAGAATCTATTATTATGAGAGATGATATCTACTAAGATAGAGTTTCAGATTTTATATCAGAACTAAATCTTCAAAAAGCATACTAAGAAAAATGAAAAGAATAAAAAATCAAATATACTTCTGTCATGATTTCTACCTGATTCTGACAAGCTTTCTTTTAGTATACCACCTGTATATAAAGTAACCAGCAGCAATTATTACAATTGCTATTATAAGTGGTCTCAATAAATAGATCACTATCGCAACTAATACGATTAGTATAGCAATAATTACTATGTCTAGTGCATTTAGTGCTCTTACCATATAGTTCAACACATATGTGTTACTTCTAACCTATAAGACTTGTATAAAATTAATTTTATTCATAATAAATACGAAAGAAGAAGAGGGAAGAGTAAGAACAATAATAATATTTTTTTAATTGTAGTATCAGGAATTTACTAACAACTTATCGTTTGCGTGATACCTCCTCTCCTGACTTTACTTCCACTTTCAATAGAAACTAATTTATTGTATTTGCAATAGAATTCTATGATTGTCCTCTACTTGACAGTCATTTTATAACATACTAAGATTATTATTTCTTGGCAAAGGTACTTTAAGTGCTTGAAGCAATATTAGATGAATTGGTTAACAAAAAATTTGTTCTAGATACTAGCATAATAATTGATGGCGAAATTACAAAGATGCTAGAATCCGGCATTATCCAGGACGGCAGTGAAATTATAATCCCTCTTGCTGTACTGGATGAATTGCAGTCTCAAGCATCTACTAACAAGGAGCACGGACTCGTTGGCTTGAGCGAAATCAAGAGAATTAGAGAACGTTGTTCTGTCAAAAATATTAATCTACGATTTATTGGGGAAAGGCCTAACTTAGATGATATTCGCCTGGCGAAGCATGGAAGAATCGATGCAATAATAAAAGATGTTGCCATTCAAGAAGGAGCTACACTCGTTACAGCAGATTATATTCAATCGCTTGTAGCTGAGGCACAAGGAGTAAAATCGTTGCATATAAGAGCTCTAACTAAAACAACCAACTTAGAGTTTGAGAAATTTTTCGATGAAAATACGATGAGTGTTCATCTAAAAGAAGGAGTGATTCCTACAGCAAAACGGGGAACACCAGGAAATTTTAGATTAGAAAAACTCCATCAAGAAAAAAGCACCTACACTGACCTCACAAATATAATTAAAGAGATTTCTGAAGCTTCAAGGGTGAATAGTAAAGGATCTGTAGAAATTAGTCGAAGTGGCGCTACAGTAATTCAATATGGAACCTTTCGTATTGCAATAACCAGGCCGCCTTTTTCAGATGGTCTTGAAATCACGATAGTAAGACCAATTGTAAAGCTTTCACTTGACGATTATAATGCTAGTGAAAAATTGATGGAACGGTTAAGACGAAAAGCAGAAGGTATTATTATATCTGGTTCTCCAGGTTCAGGCAAAAGCACTCTTGCAAGCAGTCTTGCAGCATTCTATGTGCAGAGGGGTAAAATAGTAAAAACATTTGAGTCTCCTCGAGATTTGCAAGTTCCCGAAGAAGTAACTCAGTACAGTCCGCTAGAGGGTAGTTTTGAAAAGGCTGTTGATATTTTGTTATTAGTGCGTCCAGATTACACAATTTTTGATGAAATAAGGAGAGCTCCTGATTTTAAGGTATTTTCTGATATGCGATTGTCCGGAGTAGGAATGGTTGGAGTTGTTCATGCAAGCAGTCCACTTGATGCCATTCAAAGATTCATAGGAAGAGTTGAATTAGGTATGATTCCACACATTTTAGATACAATCATCTTCGTTAAGGGAGGAAGTATTCAGAAAGTGTATGATGTATCTCTGACTGTCAAAGTTCCAACAGGAATGTTAGAAGCAGACTTAGCAAGACCGCTGGTTGAAGTCCGTGACTTTGAGACAGGTAGAATCGAGTATGAAATTTATACCTATGGTGAAGAAAATGTTGTGGTTCCAACTTCAGAAATAAACAAAACTACTCAATCACATAGCGTCTTAAGGAAGTTGGCAGAATCAAAGATCAAGGATATAATAAGGAGATTTGATCCAAACGCAGAGATTAATATAATATCTGACAACAAAGTACAAGTCAGAGTAAGTAAGGATATTGTTCCAATTATAATCGGGAAGGGAGGATCTACCGTTTCTGAATTGGAAAAAATGTTAGGAATAAAAATTGATATCGGATCAAAAAATCCAGCACTCGGTAAAGAAATTGATTTTGAAATGACTGAAAGTGATTCTGCTTTAACTTTTGTTGTAGGACAAGAAGCAATAGGAAAATCAGTTGAATTCTATCTAGAAGAAGAATTCTTGTTTAATAGTCAGGTAGGAAAGAAAGCTAGGATAAAGGTAGATAGACGAACAGAAAATGCACAAAAGATGCTAGATGCCTTTGCAGTTGGAAAGAAAGTAAGACTATTTATGGGGAAAGGTAATATCATTAGTTAGGCCCAATG
>DASQWW010000024.1:0-4196 GCA_035640055.1 Nitrososphaeraceae archaeon
CTGTTGGCAATAACAGAACCTATAAAGAACAGGAACAACGAGAGTTGTCGTCGTCATCGTCGTCAGAATCAGTTTCACATCCAAAAACTTCTAAAAAAAATAGAACTTCTGCATGGATTACACTTGCAATTCTAGGATCGACAATCCTAATTACAATGTACGGTGAGACGATGTTACTACCCGCTATTCGTGATATCATCAGGGATTTTGATATTTCGTATAGTACATCATCTTGGATACTTACAGCATATCTTATCTCAGGTGCTGTTGCTACTCCTATTGCTGGAAAGTTATCTGACATCTATGGACGAAAGAAAATGGTAATGATAATACTAATAATTTATATCATAGGAATTTCCGCTGGAGGATTCTCGACAAACATATCTCTTTTACTTGTTGCAAGAGTTATCCAAGGTATAGGCATATCCATGTTTCCAATAGCTTTTGGAATTATAAGAGATCAATTGTCAAAGGAAAAGCTTGCAATAGGTGTAGGAGTATTCAGCTCAATGTTTGCTGCAGGCTCGGTAGTGGGATTAGCAGTAGGTGGAAGTATAATCCAAAACTTTGGTTGGCATGCTACGTTTCTTTCAATAGTACCCGTTGCAGTTGCCCTTTGGGTGATAATCAATAGATTCATTTATGATGATAATGATAATAGATTGGCTGAAATAGCACAACTCGAAGGTGTAGAAAAACAAGCAGGCAATTTGACGCAAGCTAATGCTAATACGAGGTCCTCCGTTAGAGTGCATTCTCCGAGCCAAGATCGAGCTGCTGCTAATAACAGTAGTGGTGGAAGAAGAAGGCCAAGCCTTGATGTAAAAGGTTCCATAACTTTGGCTGTCACGATAGCCTCCTTCTTACTAACTCTTACATATATTGGAAATAGTGTTAGCAGTAGTACTAATAATAATAATAACGTCAGTGCATATCCCACACAGATTATAGTTATTTCATTAGGGTTGTTGTCTGCTGGATCATTAGCCTTATTTGTTTTTATAGAAAGAAGAGCATCATCGCCGTTAATCGAGCTCAGTTTAATGACTCATAAAATACTTCTTCCTGCAAATATTATTATCTTGATTTTTGGGATGACTATGTTTATGGTGTATCAGACTATTCCTATATTGGCAAGAAGTCCTAATCCTCTTGGATTTGGCGCAGATGCCGTAGCAAGTGCAATGGTTCAACTACCCTTCATGATAGTATTTTTAGTATTTGCTCCTTCTTCTGGTTTCATTGTATCTAAGATAGGTAATCTCAAACCAACTATAGCAGGAACTATTATTATGACGGTTGGCTTTTTCAGCCTCTTCATGTTTCACTCAACAGAATTTATGGTCGCAATAAACCTAGCAATAGTAGCTAGTGGAATTTCATTGATACAGGTAGGTGCATTTAACATCACAATGGAATATACTCCAAGACAGTTTAGTGGAGTATCGCTTGGGATGTCAGTCGTACTTGTCTTAATTGGAAGCTCAATTGGACCGGCAATTGCGGGAATTTACATGCAAACACATCAAGAGGTGATTGCAAAAGGAGTTAGTGGTAATAGTGGCGGCTCTTTTCCTTCACCGATATCCTATAACCTGATATTTCTAACAGCTGCTTTGGTTTCGACAATCTCTATTGCACTTGTAATAATTTTAAAAAGAAAGATGAAGCAATAAAAATCAAAAGAAATCGGAATAAACTTATCCAATAAGAAACATAATGTCCTAGGAAAAGAGGTCAGCGATAAAGACTGAAGAGAAGGGGTAAGGGCTTCTCCATATATGACAATTGGAAGAATTCAATAAAAGATGGTTGAGCTTCGGTTGTAGGTTTCCTTAGCGTTTTGATTGCAACACAATTTGGATTTTCGCAGATGATGATGCTATATTGGTGGTTCTAAGGGAAAACTCCAAGAAAAGTTCTTATAAATCTCCGTTTAGAAATTCTTAGTGCATTTTTTCCTCTCTCTGTTAGAGTATAGACTATTGTCTTGCTTTCTTTTTCGTCGCTACTAATAATAAATCCCATTTCTCTAAGACTTTTTAATGCAGGGTAGATGGTGCCAGGACTAGGTTTTTCTCCCTTCCGTCTTGCAATCTCCTCTGCAAGTTCCTGTCCATGCATTGGTTTTTTTGAAAGTAAAAAAAGGATTAGGAACCCTAACATACCTCTCATGTCACAGCAATAATAATTATCATCAACACCAGAAAATCTTCTCATACGATAATATAATATGTTGGGCATCCGATATATATAAATACACCGACTACCTATATATCGTATATCCAATATATGTAAGGAAATAAGGAGGTGAATAGTGGTATGGGTTATGGTTGTTATGGATGGGGCTTTCAAAGAGCAAGAAGCTTTCTTACTAAAGAAGAACGTATTGCATTGTTGAAGGAATATCAAGATGAGCTAGAGAAAGAGAAGCAAGGTGTAGCTGAAAGGATCAGAGAGCTTGAAACAAGTTGATTTGATCACGTTCTTCTTATTCTCTAAATCTTTGTTTTACTAGTTGTGTTATTTGTTTTATATGTTTCCATCGTCTGTTTCTACAATTTCGGGTCCGCACATAATCTGATTGCAAGGAGGAATACGACGTTCCCATAAGATAGATAACATAGGAAATCGCCAAATAAGAGAGTTTAACAAGAAAAGATTTTGATCCACCTAGCAGGATAACTCAGCCGATTTATTAGGTACTGTCCCGACTAAGATTCAATTTTAGTCTGAAAGCAGTGACACAGAATTTGTTCTTTCGGTTGCGCTCACATCAGCGAGATATATACTGGATAAAATAGAGGCATACATCAGTTATAATAAATAGTTATTATCACTGTCTCATTCGTATATTAGAAGGCTTGGTTTGTTGTTACTTGTCCAGTTTGTTCTTCTTGCTCTTCTTCTAGCTGCTCACCTTTATTACATCTTCTAGTTCTTGTTTCTGTCTTCTTGTACTCTTTGAATTCAGTCTTTTGTCTATTTCTTTTAGTACCCATTCATCATAAGAAGTTGTATCTGTAAGTATAAAGAGTTCAACTCTATTCACACCAGTAAAAGATTCTACCTCTTTGAGGATGCCATCCGCTGTATAGATGTCCTGGCTGAATAAAAGCAGGGTTATTATGTTGTCTGGATCGATTATAGGAGGTTGACAAAGAATGTTTTCTTTTAATTCTCCATACATACGCTCAATTATCTGGTTGTTGAAGGACTTGTCAACAGTATTTATTACAAGTACAAATTGGATATACCCCAAAGTAGAGACAGGATTACACAGAATAAAGAATTTTAATACATTATTATCTTTTAACCTAGTTAATCTTCTATTAACAGTTCTTGCCGATATAGATATTTTCTTAGCTATATCATTCATATCCATCCTAGGATTAGACAAAAGGCATTTTATTATCTGCAGATCTGACTCAGAAAGCTCATGCTTATTACTCACGTATGACGATGGCGAGGTAAACATGAAATGGACAGTGGCAGGTTTAAGGGAATCTCGTAACAGTTCGAGCTTATCTTCATGTCCTTCCTTAATTGCTAAACAAAATGTGGAGATTCCTCCCATACATTTAGAGTGAATGGATACATCTCCGAGA
Source organism: Nitrososphaeraceae archaeon (assembly GCA_035640055.1). Taxonomy (GTDB): domain Archaea; phylum Thermoproteota; class Nitrososphaeria; order Nitrososphaerales; family Nitrososphaeraceae; genus DASQWW01. Next base: position 3,609 of record DASQWW010000024.1, read on the forward strand.
AGATTAAGCCGACTAACGATATCATCAGTATGTGCAGTATGCTCTCGCACTATCAGCATACAAGACATCCCATATCCAAGTGATACAGGATTAACTTTGACAACGAATTTTTCTATTACACCAGTTGAAATCATTGTATCTACTCTAGCTTTTACACTCTTAGATGTCATACCAACAGTAGATCCTATGCTCATAAATGATGCTCTGCAGTCCTTTGACAGAATGCTAATGATCTCTAGGTCCTTTTCGTCTAGGAATTGCCGTTGCAGCTGCATAATTCTCTACTATTGAATTCAGTCAAATATTTAAATGTGTTGTCCATTATTTGGAGTATGACTACCACCAACGATAAATAATGAAGTAACACTATTCAGATCATGAATACAGGATGGATGGACGGATTTTTTACACATAAAGAATCAAAAAGAGGGTGAAAACTTTCTATAACATTAAAAGATGATGAGTATGACAAACTGAAGAAAAGAAGATCAACAACAACATCAACATCAGCAATAATCATGGTAACTCTGTCTCTTGTCTTACTTCTAACATATACGATTTTTCTTAACCTGCCACAATCTTCTTTTG
>DASQWW010000025.1:0-8631 GCA_035640055.1 Nitrososphaeraceae archaeon
TTAAAAGGGGACAAAACAGATTCTATTCATTGAACCGGAAGACTACATCAGAGCTAGTGCAATTCTTCGATGATATGTATGATTACAATTTGAACTCTTTGAAGGAATATGTTGAGAACAAAGAGAGCAAAAGTAGGAGGAGAAAGTAATGACTGGATCTTTAGAAGATCACAAAGTTGTTTCTAGAAATGAATGGCTCGAAGCTCGAAAGATGCTGCTGAGGAAGGAAAAAGAATTTACAGTTTTGCGCGATCAGCTTAGCCAAGAGCGACGGAACCTTCCTTGGATAGCAGTTGATAAAGAGTACGTCTTTGAAGGATCCAATGGAAAAGAAACTCTGTCAGAGCTTTTTGATGGAAGAAGCCAATTAATAGTCTATCACTTTATGTTTGATCCAAGCTGGGATGCAGGGTGTCCGAGTTGCTCATTTTGGGCTGACAATTTCAATGGAATAATTGTGCATTTAAACCAAAGGGATGTTACCATGATCGCTGTCTCTAGGGCTCCCTACAATAAGTTGGCCGCTTACGAGAAGCGAATGAGCTGGAATTTCAAATGGGTTTCTTCATGTGATACAGATTTCAATTTCGATTATGACGTATCATTTAGACCAGAAGAGATCGCCAAGAAAGAAGGCATGTACAACTTCACTATACAAGATCCTCTCAGTCCAGAACGAGAGGGCGTCAGCGTTTTTTACAAAGATGCTGCAGATCGCATATTTCACACATATTCAGCTTACGCACGCGGAATAGACATGTTGAATGTAGCATACCACTATCTTGATCTAGTCCCCAAGGGACGAGACGAGGCTGATAATGAATTTCGTCAATTTTGGGTGCGTCGTCATGATGAATACGACAAGCAACGTTAATGGTATGTCAACTGTTTGACAAGATACATGTTAGGCTATCCAAAATATGTCACACAATAATATGCCTTTATTTATTCTATACATGTTGTATTACTAGAAAATTTGATTAGGGAACTAAGTAATCCTGTATCATATCATCAGGTGGTTTAGTTAAGCCATTCTTATTATACGGCAACATTACATACGATCTCTTTGATTGGTTTCTTCTAGTATAAGATTAGGAGATATATCTCAATAGATTTACATAGTATTATAGATCTACAATTCAATACCAAAGGTGCTTCCAATTGAGGTATAATGAACAACTTCTTGCTTCTCTTGCGCTTGGATTAACACTTCTTTTTGCTATTTGGAGTACTTCTTCTACTTCTTTGTATGCGCAACAACAACTAAAGCAAAGTAATAGTGCAATAGTAGGAGTAAAAATTACATCACCTACAAAGGGTCAACAAGTTCCGATTGGCAGCCTTACAATCTCTGGCACATCTACAGATAATGCTAATTCTGATTGTACTGTTTACACCGACTGGAATGACTTAGGGCCTTACCAAAAAGTTTTAGCTAATGGTCCAGGCGGTACTAATGACTATTCTAAATGGAGCTTTACATATACTTCTGCATATCATCTTATTACAAATGGAACAAATGACCTAACTGCCAAGATGTCTTGTCTTTCTTCTTCTTCAGCTTCTAACATAACAAAATGGTATAGTGTAAATGTTACAGGAATAGCAACTACTAATCAAATAACGAAGACAGTAACAACTAATCCTCCCACTACTACAACACCACGACTACCAATGACAACAGCCGGTGCTTCTACAAATAATAATAACAACAACAATGACGATGACGACATTAACCAAAGCCACACACAAGATCAAGATCAAAAGGAGTTATCAATATCAATTAATGTGGCTAAGGACCATATTGTTCCCGGAAATAAACAGACTATAGCGATTACAATCTCTGATGCAAAATCAAACGATAAGGTCTATGGAGCTATCGTTCAAGGTGCTGTCTATTATCTGAGCGATTATGAAAAAACCTTTTCGGGCATTACTGATAAAGATGGACAGATTAATCCATATAGTTGGAAGATAAATGGAAATGCTAAACCTGGTAAGTATACTGTTGAAGTACATGCATCTGCAGATGGTGATAGATACAAATCAGTATCTAAAACATCAACTTTTATGGTTATATCAGCATCTTCCTCGTCATCATCTAATGACAATATAATACCGTTTAGTATATCAGATGAATACACTCATAAAAACAAACACAATAATGATGATGACGACGATAGACATGCTACTGATGGAGATAATCATAGCAGTAGCAGTAAAAGCAATGATGAAGATGGCTCAAAGACTGATGACCCTTTTACTCTATATAATAACGGTGGCAGTAGCTATAAGTTTGATGGCGATGATAATAAGGAAATAAAAGATATAATAAAACAAAAAAAGCACGAACTCAAAGGTAAGATAGAATATCTGAACAAGAAAATAAAGGAAGAACAGGAGAAAATTTTAAATGATTTGGAAATATCATGAAGAAGATTATACTACACACAGACAGAATAGGAAGGAGCTAGTAGTGAAGTAGAGTAAAAACGGTCCTTGATTACGTTACGTTTAACTTTGTTTTATATCGGCTATCACATATTAAACTACGATTTGATAAAAAAATTAAAGCATTTATGATATATCTTTAAAAGAGGAGGTTTTTGTATATCAATTTTGTACATCAATAGAGTCTAAACTTTTTTTAGTGAGCCTTTGAAAATGTGTAAAGAATGCTGGCATCTTCTATTTTAGAAAAGCAGGTCGACCTTTCTTACCACTATTAGATTAAGAACTTTACACGTTGCCGTTTATTATTCTAATTAGTTATTCTATCACAACCAGTTAATAAGTTCGGCAATCTAGTCAGTGTGATATATTTTTATTTAACATTCAATAACAATTTTTTACTCTCATAAATTATGGATTACACAAAGCTCTGCAAGACAATCTTTGGATTGCATGAAGACATACGTTACGCAGGCGTCATAGATGACACAGGACTACTGATTGCTGGAGGCATGCGTAAAGGAATTGATTCTATAGTTGATCAGACTAATGAAGAGCTATATTTAGCTCAAACAGTTCTTCGAAAATCTATGAGACAGAGATTTGATAACACAATGGGAAAGGCAAGGTTTGCATATGTTGAGCGTGAAAAGATTTCCATCTTAACATTCTACATGGACAAAAATATTCTTCTTATAACTTTAGAGCCGAATGTTCATTCGCATACGGCTATGGATATCGCAGAAGACACGTTGGATATGTTAAATAGCATCAATAAATAAATCAATAACTAGTTTTTTATGTATTGACGATGAATGAATGATTCGGGGCTTCGAATCGATTAAAGAATGCATAATTCCTGTCAGAATAAGAATAAAATTGTTTTTCGGATACATTAGATAAGGAAAGCTTTTCAATCAAAAATAAAGTCAGGACTTTTATCATTGTAGTCTTGGCTACACAGCTGGGAGGCCTAAGAAAACCAAAAGGCCTTTCAATATTCAACATTAAAAAAGAAATTCCTTCTATGCCGCAAACTTTCTCATAGTAGTGATATAGATTTGAAATGGAAAGGCAGTATTGCTAATTCAATAGGTAACAACTGTGCTATGATGATGTCTAATTTTTAAATGTCTATTAATTTCTTGAGTATGGTTAATGCCTCGGATACATAATATAATAATATATCACCTTAATAATAAAACCATATGGCAGGAAGACTATGATATTCATCTTTTCAAATTATGCATTGTCTGAAGATCATCCTTAAACAATTCTAATTCAGAAGGAACACTAATGTCTATAGGGTCTTTTAGAGAAAGCAGCTTTCCAGTTTCCTTTAAAATTGTTCCCTTTTTCTTATTCCATATCGTTGAATTGAAGTTTGTAATTAATCCCGTATATTTTGTCATTTCAGAATAGTATTCTTCAGTTTTAGGCATCCGATGAAGATGGACGCTTGTAGAGGAGTACATTTTTGTCCATAGTTCCTCGGTGATAAAGGGGCAGATTGGTGCTAACAGTAGTAAGATTGTAGATAGACATTTATGCAAGGTGTAGATGGCTGACTTACGTCCAACTTCATCATATATATCATATGTACGACCTTTTACCATTTCCAGATAATGGGGTGCAAACAGGTTCCACATAAATTCTCTAATTGCATTTGCCGGAATGAAGAAGTTAAAGACATCATACCCTTTTTTGCATTCTTCATTCAATTTTGACAATTCTGAAAGAATCCATCTGTCTGATGCAACAAGCGAAATAGGGCTCTCTGATATGAAGTCAAACGAGGAGAGAAACCTCCCAATATTCCATAATTTGGATAAGAATTTTCCTGCACTTGCAATTCGCTGCTCGCTACATGTAAAGTCATAACCTACATTGACTTCACTAGCTGACCAGAATCTAAAAGTATCTGCACCATATTTATGTAGGATAGGAAATGGATCAATTATCCTTCCTTCACTTTTGCTCATTTTTTTGCCTTTTTCATTTACTCCATATCCCATAATCCAAGCGTCAGACCATGCTAGCTGACCAGTCAGTTGAAAGCATCGTAGCATTGTATAATAAAGCCATGTTCTTATGATATCTTTTGATTGGGGTCTTATTTCTGTGGGATAAGTGTAATTGTATAATTTTTGATCTTTTCCGTATTTTGTAATAAATAAGGGAGTAATGCTAGAATCCATCCAAGTATCAAATGTTCTTTCCTCACCAGTAAATTCAGTGCCACCACATTTACTACATTTTTCAAATGGAGGTTTTTCCTTCCAAGGACGATAATACTTACTAGGTTCGGGAAGGTTTGGAGTCTGGCAGTTATTACAATACCATATTGGAATTTCGGTACCATAGAATCGTCTTCTTGATATTGGCCAATCAATGGATACTGAATCCAGCCAGTTGAGCAAAATTTTTCTATGCATTTCAGGATGGAAGTTAATCTTCATGGCAAGCTCTTTTAACTGCGGAATATAATTTAGTTGTTTTATATAGTAATCACTTAATGATAATATCTCAATTGGAGTTTTACTTCGCTCGCACAATGGCATCTTATGCATTATATTCTCTTCCTTTTCAAGTAACCCAGCATTTTTCAAATCTTCGATTATTCTAGTTCTTGCCTGGTTTACGCGAAGATTGGCATACGGTCCTGCTGCAGTAGTAGTCATTCCATTTTGATTTAAGGACACAATTTCCTTTAATCCTAGTTCTCTGAAGAGCTGAACATCATTCTGATCACCATAGCTGCACACCATTACTGCACCAGAGCCGAATTCAGGCTTTGCTAAATGATGTGGCACTATCTTAACTTCTCTATTGAAGATGGGTATTATGGCATGCTTTCCTTGTAGTTTCATATACCGTTTATCTTCCGGATTTACGATAATAGACTGACATGCAAAGAGCAGTTCTGGCCTAGTTGAAGCGATAACAATATTATCCCCTGTTTCTTTAATTTTGAAGTCGATGTAAACAAGCTTTGTTGATATATCATCATATGTGATCTCTGCATCGGCAATCGTGGTACCACATTCTGGACAATAGTTATTGGGCCTATTTGCAAGGTATATAAGCCCACGTTTCCATAAATTGATAAAAGTGCTCTGTGTTAAAGCCCGAAACTCATTGGAATCGGTACGGTAATACTCCTTGAAATTGCTGCTTAGCCCCATTCTTTTCATTATCTGAATCATTTCAGCTTCAAGATCGTCAAGTGCATTACTACAAAGATCAAGAAATTTCTCTCTATTCATATGTTGCATTTTAATTTTATATTTCTTTTCTGTGTAAATTTCAACAGGCAATCCATTTCTATCAATACCAATTGGAAACATAACATTATAACCAGTCATTCTAGCAATCCTAGCAATCATATCTATTTGCGCATAATGAGCCGCAGCTCCAATATGCCATTTTCCTGATGGGTATGGTGGTGGAGTATCGATCACAAAAGCATGTTTTTGTTCAAGTAGTAAAAACTTGTAAATATCATTGTCTTCCCATTTTTTTAAAATAGTCTGCTCTACTGCAGGATTCCATGACTTGGATTCAATTTTAGGTTCCATTTCTGTGTTTTATTTATGACTTAACCATACGGTTATTAATCTTGGTATATTTCTACCATTCTATAGTAATATGACTATTGCTGCTGATAGATTACTGTTGTTGCATACGCTAATAATCGTACTAACAGTATTGTTCTTCTTATTCACATTAGGTATTTCTATTCTGTTAACAATGATATTTTTTGTTTCATACATATCTGAAGTATATGTAGCAAATTCTATGTGGATAGCTCTAATACCGCCGTCAATTTTTACCATTATATTTCTACAAAAGATACTTAGCAGACTTTATGACAGATTCTATATTTATGCTAGGTAAGTAAAAAATCAATAAGGAATATATCAAAATTGAAGCATATAAAAACAAAAGGAAAATAGTTAGTAGCAGAGTCTATGTAATACGTTCAATTAATTATTGTGTAAGCTTGTTACTTTCCTATTATATGAAAGGCTATAAGTTAATTGAAAAAGACAAGTATTGGGATATTGTCTCCTATTTTTTAGTTTAAGAAGCTTTTTGTGTGTTACAGAAATTAACCTATGCCTGACTGAAAAAGACTGGGTCTCTCATCCCCAACAAACTGAATGCTTCAAGTCTCTGAATACATGCATAACACTGTCCGCAGTGTTTTTTACCTTTATTATGACAACTCCACGTTAATTCAATTGGCACCTTTAATTCCATTGCAAGCTTGATTATGCTTTTTCTATCCATCTTAACTAAAGGAAGCACTATAATGTAAGATTCATTACTGCAAAATAAGCATCCATGTTTAAACAGGGAATTTACCTTTTGTACATATTCCTCAGTTGCATCCTTAAAAAACTTGCCGTCATTACTATTGTGACCTCCTATAATCCATTTAATATCAAGAAATTCTGCATAATAAGCGGCTATAGAATAGAATATTAGATTCCTTGCAGGAATGTAAGATGACCATCTATCATCAGTAAATGGGCGTATATGTTGTTGCCCATTATAAAAATCTGAAGATTCTTTAATAAAAGGTATGTCTATCTCTACGAAATTTACAATATTTGCTTTGTTTGCTAATTCAATTGTGGCTCTCTTCTCATTTTCAATCCTGTCATAATAATTAAACGTAATAGTGGAAACATCCGAATATTTCTTTTTAGCCCAGTAAAGACAAGTGGCAGAATCTAATCCACCAGATAACATCACCAGAGCTTTTGATTCTTTCATTATCTAATCTTTTTTTATTTTGGCTATTATATGAGCACCTTTGTTGCCACCTTCGTAAACATAGACACCTAATGCTTCTACATTTGGTGGCACTTTTGGTGCAAGTAACTTGATTATCTCTGATGAAAGGTTTTCTACTGTGGCTTCTCCTGGTAATAAATAAGTTGTCAATTTTGGCAATTGCAGACTGAAATAACCTTGTGGCCCTTCAAAGACTATATAATAGTAAAGATTATCTTCTTTTTGCACATATTTTTTGTTAATAAAGAATTTATGATCAAGAGTATTTAATGCCTCTTTGATCATTCTCTTGGCCTCACCAAAATCCATAACGAGATTATTCTTCGTATTGCCAATTATTTCGACCATTACAGTAGAGGTATGTCCATGTAGGATAGAGCATTTTTCCACCAATGGTAGAATATGCGCATAGTCAAATGCAAGCGATGAATCCTCTATAAATATAGAAGCAGTCTGAGTATGATTAGAATTAAAAAAAAACAATGAGTCCAGTTCGTTCACATTACCGGCATACTTTGAATGTCCAACAGCAATAATATTAAGATGCGGCAGTTCCTTTTGTATTCGTTTGAATTTATAGACGTCGGCTTCAGAATCAATAACTTCGATATACTTGTCAGTGGTTTTGAAATCGATCTTGACAAAATCATCGTCTTTAAATTCTACTTTCGTATCATAATCGTAGTTTTGTCCTAAAAACGACAACATCCTTGAGACTGAGAATTCTGATCTACTTCGTAGCAGATTGCCTTTGCCATCAATATATTTTATATCCCTGTCTATGACAGTTCGTTCCATTGATATTTTCTTACAAAAAGAGAACATTGTTACATATAAATCTGGTCATATTGCCCAATTTATTGTAGATTATCTGAAGATATAAATACCTACAAAACCTTTCTCCTTTTGCTATTCTTTAAGACTGGTATAATATATTATCGTCAACGGTATTTTTAATATTTATACTTGAAGCATTAATAAAGAAGACTAGATACATAATGCATTAAAATTCATTTCTTACTTGGCTTTTTCATAGAAGTGTAATAAATACATAAAAAGTAAATATTATAAAGAACTTACCTAACGTAATTTCATTTGTTTTAGGTGTCGATGGTCAACAACAAGCAATAGAAGAGTTTGCGTACGTTAATAGAACTATTTGAGACTATATACTCTTCGTATTACATCAGTTTTGGAATTACTAGAGTCTATTTAGTACTAAATTCCTCTTACTCTGAAAGCTTTTCTAGAAGGTTATACTTCCTGTTACAATTAAGTTATCAGTATTATCTGTGGATTATTAGCTCAACAGATAATGTAGTATCTTCCCATATGCATGATATATAATAAATATACCCAATATCATCATTACAATGA
>DASQWW010000026.1:0-3872 GCA_035640055.1 Nitrososphaeraceae archaeon
TTTTTTCTGAAAGTGCGGGAGATGGGATTTGAACCCACGAACCCCTGAGGGATAAGAGCCTCAGTCTTACGCCTTTGGCCAAGCTGGGCGACTCCCGCTCCAATAAAATTAATTTTATTCACTAATTTGAATATACCTCTGCGCTATAAAGACGAGAAGTAAGCAACTAAAAAACTCAAATTTGATTATAGTACTATCAGTGCCACCACCCAGTACAGTTTGTCTGTGAAAATTAATACGAGCAGTTGGTTTTTATAAGACTTTGTCTTCTTACAATAGGATGCTGTTGCCTGTTCGATGTTTTACATGTGGAAATCTGATTGCTGATAAACATCAAGAATATTCAACTAGGGTGAAAGGCGGTGAGGATCCAGCTAAGATAATGGACTCCTTAAACATAAAACGTTATTGTTGTAGGAGAATGTTTGTTTCAAGTGTTGAAACAATATATCAGATAATTCCATATTACGAAGCATTAAGACGAAGAATGTCAGAAATACAATCAGAGATAGACTAGCAAATAGGACTGTGTGTGTAGAATATTTAGCTTTTACATATGCCCTCAATTACAGCATTAAAAGGCAGAATTGTTTATAATAGCAAAGGAAATGCAACTATAGAGATTGATGTAATTACAGATGGAAGATTCTTAGGTAGAGCAAGTGCACCATCTGGTGCCAGCATTGGAAAACATGAAGCTCAAAGTTTTCCTGAGAATAATCCACGGAAGGCGCTTGATGTATTTAATACAAATATGAAGAAATTTGTCGGCATAAATTCCCAAGATCCTAAGCAGATTTTTGAAGCCTTAAAAGCTATTGACGATACAGAAATGTACACTAAAGTAGGTGGTTCCGTAGCTTATGCATTGAGTGTGGCGGCCATCGATTCAGCAGCCAAGGCATTGGACAGACCTGTATTCAAATTGTTAAAGCCAAAAAGTCCATATAGATTCCCCTTTCCTCTTGGTAACATTTTGGGTGGGGGAGCACATGCTGGACCTGGGACTCCAGACATACAAGAAATTCTTGCTTGTCCTATTGGAGCAAAAAATATTATAGATGCACTTGAAATGAACTTTGATCTTCACAAAGAAGTCCGCAATGTTATTGAATCAATTGATAAACAATTCACATATGGTAGAGGTGATGAAGGTGCATGGGCTCCTAACCTAAATAATGATAAAGCATTAGAAGTAGTCGAGAAGGCAGTTAAAGATTGTGGTTTTATTTTAGGCAAAGATATATCACTTGGAATTGATTTTGCAAGTTCTTCATTTTGGGACAAAAGGAGAAAAGTATACAATTATTCTAGACAGAGATTAATTCGCAACGGTGAAGAACAAATTGATTTTGCCAACAAGCTCATCAAAAGATACAAGCTCATTTATGCAGAGGATCCAGTTCACGAGGAAGATTTTGAAGGTATGGCCATTATAAATAAAAGTAATCCAAGATGTCTTGTTACAGGTGACGATATGTTAGTCACAAATGCAGAGCGACTTAGAGAAGCAGTAAATTATAAGTCCTGTAGCGGTGCTATCTTGAAGATAAATCAGTCAGGAACTCTGTATGAAGCTCTAAAATTTGCAGAAGAATGTAAAAACAATAATATCAATATTATAACATCACATAGATCAGGAGAAACTTCCGACGCACATATCTCTCATATTGCAATTTCAACCGATTCAAAAATGCTAAAGTCAGGGGTTGTTGGAGGTGAACGTGTAGCTAAGCTGAACGAGCTTGTACGGCTTGCAGAGTATGATTTAATAGAAGGCATGGCTGAACTGTCCTCTACCTAATATGAGTAGTGACAAGGACGCTCAACACATGGATATGGACACAGACAATGAACATGAAGTATATGACACTAATAATGGTATAGCTCCTGAAGAACCCTCCGTAACTAAGGAAGAGTATATTCCAGAGACTGATAATTTGGAAAAAATGATTTTATCTACAGGTATTCGTGTTGGAACACCTGTAAAAACAAAGTACATGACTCCATTCATTGTACGTGCCAACCCAGAAGGTTTGTACATACTTGATATAAGTAAAACATTGGCAAGAATTGATGTTGCCGCCAAATTCATAGGCCGCGCTAACATATCGATGGTTGCAGTAACCACAGCCCGTGAGTATGGCAAAACGCCCGTTGAAAAATTCTGCCAACTTACTGGTGCTACTGCTCTTATTGGAAGATTTATGCCAGGGACATTCACGAATCCATCCTTGCCACGATACCTAGAACCTGAAATAGTGCTTGTAACAGACCCCCAAGCAGACCAGCAGGCCGTGTCAGAAGCTACAAGAGCAGGAGTTCCCGTAATTGCAATCTCCAATAGCGATAATGTAACCTCAAAGGTAGATCTCGTCATCCCTGCAAATAATAGAGGACGAAAAGCCCTCGCAACGGTATATTGGCTACTTGCAAGAGAGGTATTAAAAAAACAAGGTACAATCAACTCTGACAGCAAAATGACAATGTCAATTAATGACTTTGAAACTAAGTTAGTCGAGGAAATGTCTTGATTGATACTACTATAAGGAGGGCTGTGGTAGCAGGAATATTCTATCCCAGTCATCCTTCTGAACTTATTAAATCGATTGAACAGTGTTTTAACAATGAAAATTTTGGACCAGGTGCAATTCCGCCATCAAAATCAAACCGCAAAATTTACGGAATTGTTTCACCACATGCCGGGTACATATATTCGGGAGCCATTGCTGCAAATGGATTCTACGAAGTCTCTTCAATGACTTTTGATAACGTAGTGATGGTCGGTCCTAATCATTATGGAATCGGGACTGGAGTTGCCACAATGCAGGACGGAGTTTGGAAGACACCGCTGGGCGATGTCGAAGTCAACGCCGACTTGTCAGATAAGATATCAAAAAACTCTGGTTTAGTTGATTTTGATGATTTTGCTCACAGTAGAGATCACTGTTTGGAAGTTCAAGTTCCATTTCTTCAGTATATCAAGAAAAATAAATTCTATATTGTACCTATAGTCTTATTGATGCAAGATAAGGAGACTGCAATAGATATAGGCAAATCTATAGCAAAATCCACGTGGGGTATGAACACATTACTTATTGCCTCCTCTGATTTTACCCACTATGAACCAAATAGTGAAGCACACAGAAAAGATAGTGAACTAATAAAGACCATCCTTAATCTGGATACAGCTGGGTTTTATACTATTCTAGAAAAACTTAACATATCAGCATGCGGTTACGGTGCAATTGCTTCAATAATGACGGCGGTAAAGGATTTAGGAGCAACCAGAGGGGAATTACTAAAATATGCTACAAGTGGAGATGTTACTGGAGATACAAGTGCTGTTGTTGGCTATTCTTCGATCATATTTGTATGAATATACGGAAAAATTCAGCCACAGGATCTGCGCCTGCAAAAGTTATTTTATTTGGTGAACATTTCGTTGTTTACGAGAACCCTGCAATCCTAGCATCGATCAACAGGCGTGTCAACATTAGAGTACAATTGAATAATACTGAACAGATCATTATTAAATCAAATTTGGGTATTATCGCAGCATATGCTGCCTCAAAGTTTAAGCTAATAAAAGGAGGAAAGAATGCAAAAAAAATCCTTGATCCATTGTATAAATCTGTGATGGCTATTCTTTCAGAAAGAAATCACAATTCAGGAATAAATATTGAGTTAACTTCTGAAGTCCCGTATGGCATAGGACTAGGAACATCTGCAGCTTGTTGCGTCGCTATAGTCGCTGCAGTAGATTCATTATTCCGTCAACCAGATAAGGGATGGGTTTGTACAAAGGCAGTTCAATCTGAAAACCTGATTCATAAAAATTCATCCGGAGCTGATTGTTACGTTTCTACATA
>DASQWW010000027.1:0-5391 GCA_035640055.1 Nitrososphaeraceae archaeon
TGGTAGCTCATTGTATATCGATGTTCCTAGTGGATTAGTAAGTGCCAAGTTTGAAAGAGAAACTGAGCCAACACCAGAAGAGCTTAAAATGATGAGTAGGGAGGCAAAGCAAAGTAAAGGATGACGTGCCTAGTCAGATTACATTTTTACATTTCTAGACGGCTCACCACTAATTAGTCCCAAAAAGAACATTTATCTAATATCAGGAATTTCAATACAGTTCAGGCTAGTCAAAATACTCAAAAAAGTATTTTATTTTTTCAGACTAGCTTCATAGAGAGTAAGAGATTTACCCTATATACATTATTTTTAGTTTTATGACTGCATTCGGCCCGAAGCAAATAGAGGAATACGATGTGTTAATACTTTAATAACATAAGGCAATTAGAAAAGTAAAAAACCATATATGTCTGATTTAGTGATAGTCTTGTGCTATTGTGCAAGATCGCTTATACTGTTTCTGATGATCGATTTGGCTTCTGGTGAAATATTATATTGTTCTAAAACCTTCGAAGAGTCCTTGATTAACATATTCCTAAATTCTGGTTCACTCGCTGCTCTAAGTAGAACATCACTGATGATCTCAGCTTCTTTCTGACGTGGATTCAAGTAAGACCATTGAATACAAAATCTAGTATATAATTCTAATGTATTTACGTCGTAAACTTGATATGAACATATTCTGGTCATCATAATGAGGTGCAAAGTAGTTAAAACTTGAAAGCAGAAAGAAATGGACTATGAACGGTACATCAAGAATAAAACCAGCGCAAGAGACCCTTTCTCACATTAGTCAATTGTCACAAAAAATTGGAGTAACAAGACTTGCTGATATAACAGATATGGATAAATTACGTATTCCAAATTTTTCTGCAGTTCTGCCAGGAACAGAAGATTACATCTGGGTTTACAGTGGTAAGGGAGCAACAAAAGTACATGCAAAAGCTAGTGCGTTAATGGAAAGCATCGAAAGGTATTCTTCACTACCAAGTGGATGTCAAAAGAATTTCATAACAGGAAATTATCAGCAGTTATCAAAGAAATTTAAGATACTACATCCACAGGAGGTAGTAGAACCACTCAGTTTCGAATACAGAAATGATATGCCAATGGACTTCCTTTCTGGCTTTGACCTATTTACCAATGAGCAAATTATTGTTCCAGCATCACTGGCATTGTTTAGATATTCTCCACGACCACCTGTTGTCAACCCATTTGCATTTCATCATACAAACGGACTTGCATCAGGAAATGTATTGGAGGAAGCCATTTGCCATTCTTTATGTGAGCTTATAGAGAGAGATTCAGTAAGCTTGGCCCAATTACGTGCCAGTGCAATTCCCTTTCACTTTCTACGACATATTTCAAACTCACTAAGACAAAAAGGCTACCCCATAGTAGAAATTCCCTTTGATAGATTTATTGATGATTCGACAATATTTCCTGACGTTGATATTTCAGATGTAGAATTTGAACCAGTAAAAATCACAGCCAAAAAATTTGCAAGGGCTGGAATTTCTTTAATAATAAAAGATATTACATCGAACATTGGTGTCCCTACATTTAATGCAAGCAGTATTGAATGGATAAGCCATGATTATGGCTATCTAGCAGAAGGCCATGGAACTCATCCGGATGCAAGGATTGCTTTGTTACGTGCTATTACCGAGGTTTCTCAAACTAGAGCTGCAAATATTCAGGGTGCAAGAGATGATCTCAGAAAAATTAAATATTCAGAAACCAATGCCGAAGATAAACGCGCTTGGCAATTCATGCCTTCTAAGAATAAGATTAAGTTTTCTGAAGTAAAGACATTCTTCAATGAAGATATCCTTGATGACATTAAATTTATTCTAGGTCGTTTCAAACTCGTTGGACTAAATAGAGCAATAATTATTAATTTGACAAATCCTGATATTGGAATTCCGGTAGTACGTGCAATAGTCCCAGGGTTAGAAACCTTCAAAATTACAAAATCTATTGTAGGCTGGAGGGCAAAGGAGTACTTCCAAAATGCATAAGCCTATAATTTACCTCGGTCCAAGCCTTAGCCATGAAAAAGCCAAAAAAATATTCGATGCAGATTATAGACCTCCTGCAAAAAAAGGAGATTTTCTGAAATTGTCAGGCTTAGAAGAGGAAATATCTATAGTTGGATTAGTAGACGGTGTATTTTTACAGGATTATCCACCAACGCCTATAGAAGTTTATCAATTAGCAATAAAAAAAAATATGGTTCTTGTAGGAGCGGCAAGTCTGGGTGCATTGAGGGCAGTAGAGCTTGAAAAATTTGGCGTGATTGGAATTGGTAAAATCTTTGAACTTTACAAGAGACGCAAGATATTCGCAGACGATGAAGTCGCAGTGACTTTTGCAGAAGAAGATCATAAAATCCAGTCTGAAGCGATGATAGATATTCGTTTTAACCTTTTTATTGCACAGAAAAAAGGTGTTATTAAAGAAAGTACAAAACTAGCAACGACTAAAGTTGCAAAAGACATGTATTTTCCATATCGAAATTACAGTGATATAATTGATCAGACAAAAAAGAAATATTATACATTAGTAGATGATCTAGAACGCTTTAGATCATATATCAGTGTCAATAGACAAAGCCTGAAAGAACAGGACGCGATAAGACTCATAGAATTCATAAAGCTACGTTACGACGACCAGCAGTTAAACAAATAAATTTGATACTTTTTATAATAAGTGAAATCAAATCAAATTAGATTCGTACTGGGTATAGAAGTCAAAGTGTATGTTTTTATCTGTGTCTGAATTTTACGGAACTCACTATGATGGTAGGTGTGATTGGACTGGGTTTGATGGGCTCCCGTATAGCAAATCGGTTACTTAGTACCGGTCATCAAGTCACCGTTTACAATCGCGACATGACGAAGGCAAAACCTTTTGCAAACATGGGTGCAATTGTGGCAAAAAGTCCTAAAGAAATGGCAGAAGATTGTAAGTTTATCTTAATATGTGTTTCAGACTTTGAAGCAATAAACAACATATCCTTTGGAAAAAACGGAATTGTTGCATCCAATCCAAAGCATCTGATAGTAGCAGATTCCAGCACCATTTCTCCTGAGCAGTCATCGTACTGTAACGAGATCTTTAGGAAGAACAACATTGACCGTCTTGCTATGCCGATAATGGGTGGACCAGCAGCAGCAGAAAGAGGTGAGTTAGTGCTAATAATTTCTGGAAGCAGGAATGCTTTTAAAATAATCAAGCCGATTGTCGAAAAAATTGCAAAAAACATTTTTTATATTGGGAATAACGCCGATTCTGCTAATGCTCTCAAATTGGCATTAAATCTAAATATAGCTTTAATAGCTACTGCGATAGCTGAGGGTATAATTTTAGTCAAAAGATCAGGGATCGACCCAGAAGTATTTATTAAAATCCTGAATTCTACGTATTTTAAAACTGGATTAAGTCAAATCAAAGGACCAAAAATGGTCAATAATAACTTTGAGACCTCATTTCATCTTAGAAACATGCTCAAGGATCTTGAATTGACAACAATTACTGCTCAACATATAGGAATATCCTTACCTCTCACTACTCTTGTCCAACAAATCTTTAGGGCAGCAAATAACAGTGGATTTTCTGAACAAGACTATACTGCAATCGCCGGATTTCTAGCAAAAATTAATGGGATGAGGGGGTAAAAAGAGAAGTTAGGTATTGCAAAAAGCATTCAAGTGGAATATTTCATTGTTTTGTATTGCTTTTCTCGTTAGTATAATTCAAGTCATACTTTCACTCAAAATATTAGGATTGTGTTATATAGCTTTCCAATGATTTCTCCTGTTTTATGAAATAAAAATTTGTTCTTGTTGCTTTATTCATAAAGCAACAAGGAATTTTTTTCTTTGTCTTCTATGTCTTATTTATGATCTGTTTATCATTTGCAGCCAGGAAGCGCCGGTCCTAAGACAGGAATCTTACATTGGGGACCTCCAGCTGTTGCATTACTTTTTGTTGCATTACCACCTGTTACATTACCGCCTGTTACATTACTTTTTGTTGCATTACCGCCTCCACCCGTTACATTCTGCGCATAGATTGAAGTTGTGGAACCTATAGCTGCAAAGAATAGTCCTAAAACTATTGCTGATATGATTCCTATAATTACTGTTTTTTCCATTGCACATAAAGTGCAAAGATGTGCTTTAATCCTTTCTTGTCTAAAATATGAAGTTTGAATACAGATTTTCATATAAAAGAGAGTTGGCCATATTATATAAGGTAACTATGAATTATTAATTATATTAGGTTTTCTATCTTAATTATAATAAATTCGTAATTTATAAATGAAAAGTTATATTTTCGTACAAAAAAACTATAAAATCTAAATTTGAGAAATACTGCAAAATCAGATTCAAGATGAAGGTTTGCTTTTAGCATATAGATGTCCTTCTAATTGAATAGTAAAGAGTAATGCATAGGACGAAAAGCGAAAGTAGTAATTACAATGTAAGATTTTTGAGAGCCTAGCCGACATTATTGCTCTACGGGGATATGAAAGGTTAAAAAATTCTATGGAAAACTAATGCGCTCAAAGAAGGTTATGATTCAAAAATTTGATGAGTTAAACAAGTCATCACGCAAAGATGAGTGTAGAACAATGTCAGGTAAACTATACAGTTTATTTCCTAATGATAAGATTAAATTAAGCTTTCTTCATTACCATACTAAGCCGGCCATAGCGTCAGGGTGCGACCCGGTCCCATTCCGAACCCGGAAGTCAAACCTGTCGTCGCTGCTGTATTACTGATATGCGTGAGCTGTCGGGAAACAGCAGTGCTGGCATCATCATTATTTACCAACAAATTCAAACAAACAACATTCTTAGTTGTGTATATACACAATCAAAATTGAAAATACTATGAAAGTCTATACTTTGTCAATTATTGTATTATGACAGTATGCTTCATTTCACGCCAGTTCAGTTTTTCACTTAAATATTTCGTCTATGTACTAGTGATGCTAAATGACTCTATTTATTTAATTTAATATCTATTTATAGGCAACTACAATGATAGCGGCCCCCATCATTGCTTTATCGAAATATACTTTAGAAAATTTGTCGTTTAACACCCTACAAAGCTCAGAGTTTCGCGGCCATCTTTGATAAGTTCCGTAAAGTGTTTTAAAATGTAATCCTGCTTTCCCCGCTACACCGAACGCAAGTATTCCAAGTATGTATTTTAGATAAAATGAAACACACGCCCTAACAATAGGACTATCTGGCTTACCGAGATCTATAATAATCAATCTACCTCCTTTCTTCAATACTCTATGAATTTCAAAAATTGCTTCTTTTAGCTGAATTGCATCACGAAGTGAATATCCACACATAACTACATCAAAAGTATT
>DASQWW010000028.1:0-8616 GCA_035640055.1 Nitrososphaeraceae archaeon
AATAATAATAGCAACAGATACCTGTGCATATATATTGAATTAGAAAATATCTCCTCAGAAGCAGCAGTATCATCATCATTAACAACTACATCTTATAAGGAAATAATATCCAAAATAATAAATGACTCTATTTAATGTCTACATAAAGATTAGGAGAGAATAATGCTTTTTTTGATATTCTTTATATATTTTCCAACATCGAAACGCTTCTTTCTTTTTAGTCTAACAAAAGTTTTGTTTCTAGAGGAAGAGCTTAATTAAACATTCTTTTCTCTAGGACCTTTGAATTTCAAATTCTTCTAATAAAATCTAAAAATATGCGCCGGGAGTGGGACTTGAACCCACGAGTCCCGAAGGACATCAGCTAACACGTCATTTATTGGATCTCGAGGCTGACCCCTCTTAGGGTCTATGACTTACCTAGCTTGGGTACCCCGGCAATTTTTTGACAAGGTATTATACTTAACAATATCTTAATGATTTAAGAACTATTAAGAGTATAAAGTACAGCAGAATAATTAAAAGTCCTTTTAAGCCTTCAAATATAATGATAGTAGTATGGGGCCAGTGGGATTTGAACCCACGACCGCCAGCGCCCCAGGCTTATACCTTTAAGAGATGGTATCCTAGACCAAGCTAGACGATAGCCCCTTCCTAAAAGTCAGGTTGGAATAACCTCTTTTAAATGTGATTATCAGTCTTCTATGTAAATATTTAGATAAGAAAATTTATTCGATCCGTTTCTCTATGGAAAAAGGCTGAAGATGTAGTAGATCTGTCTGGTATTCCAGTAGCTTAGAACGTTTACAAGCATTGGCTATCATTACTGAATTATAAGCCTTGAATACATTAAAATAATGTAATTAGAATGGGTTTTAAATGTAGATGCAGGCTCATTACTTTTCCAGTAGAATAATGCAAAGTACGGAAATTGAGGCGAGGCTTGATGGACGTTGAGTCCTCTTTATTTGTGTATTTAGACTTCTAAAGGACAGCCGAAAAGTGCAGTAAGTAGGATCTATTATAGATAACAAAAAAATGAAAGGATCACTTACCTATCTTAAACATTTTTGTTCCACATACAGAGCAAATTCCTTGGGTTGCTGGTTTTCCGTTTTTCATTGTGACCTTTTTCTCGTCTTTCATCGACCTTTTGGATTTACATTTAACACAATATGCTTCCATAACTCATGCACGCTATTAAGGTAAATAAAAGAAGCTGTGTATAAAATGATTGTCAGAAAGCATAGATGGCTTTTTCTATATTACTAGATAGACGAAATTTAATGAAGGCTAACCTGTTGTAACTTTAAAATAGTATATGAATTATATATGTTCTTTCTAAGGAATATAAAACAAAAGAAGCCTATTATATGGGTCACAGGTTTGCCTGCCTATACAAAGGTAGCTGATTATGATCTATAGTTTTAATATAATTGCATACTGCTTGCAAAATGTGCAGAGTTAGCTCTCTTATTTCTTCTACAGCCAAGTATTCTTCTGAAATACTGCTATACAATTATATTTTTTAAGGAAAAATTTCATCTCGAAAGATCTTTTGAAATGTCTGGTCTAGCAGCGATATTTTAAATTAGGAGTAGGAGCACAAGTCTACATACCTAAATGAGTGCCAAATCCTCTTATTATAGGGTCTTAAAGCTGATGAGAGAACACCATGATTGGTTTAACAAATCTATCCCACTTATCGCCAGTGAAAACATACCAAGTCCTGCAGTAAGGGAAGCAATAATGTCGGATTTTGGTAATAGATATGCAGAAGGATGGCCTACTGAGAGAGTTTATGCTGGCTGTATTTATATAGATCAGGTTGAGATAGTTTGCAATGATTTAGCGAAGAAGGTTTTCAGAGCAGAGTTTGCTGATTGCAGAGCAACATCAGGTGTAGTTGCAAACCTTGCAATTTATGCTGCATTTTCAAATCCAGGGGACTATATGATGGCTCCATCTATTCCTAGTGGAGGACATATTTCCCATGGAAAGAAGGAGCACTTTGGGACTGCGGGTTTGGTACATGGATTGAATATTGAACACTATCCCTTTTCAAAGGAAGAAATGACAATAGATATTGATGCTACAAAAAAAAAGATTGAAGAAATGGCCCGTGATAACAAACCGCTAAAGATAGGAATGTTTGGAGGTAGTTTGTTTCTTTTCCCACATCCTGTAAAAGAACTGAAAAATTTTATGCATGATCATGGTATGTATATTAATTATGA
Source organism: Nitrososphaeraceae archaeon (assembly GCA_035640055.1). Classification (GTDB taxonomy): domain Archaea; phylum Thermoproteota; class Nitrososphaeria; order Nitrososphaerales; family Nitrososphaeraceae; genus DASQWW01. Next base: position 2,238 of record DASQWW010000028.1, read on the forward strand.
CGGAGCACATGTTGCAGGGTTAATTGCTGGCGGAGAATTTCAAGACCCCTTAAAAGAAGGAGCCGATTCAATAACAATGAGCTCACACAAAACCCTCTGGGGACCACAAGGTGGAATTATTGTATCATCGGAAAAATATGCAGAATCGATTAAGAAGGCAATCTTTCCTGGTAATACTAGCAGCCATCATCTGCATCATGTTGCTGGCAAGGCTATTGCATTAGCAGAATCGCTAGAGTTTGGAAAGGATTACGCAAAACAGGTAATCAGAAATGCTAAGACCCTTGCAGAGGCACTGGCAGAATTTGGGTTTACAGTAATGGGTGAAAAACGAGGATATACTGCATCACACCAAATTGCAGTTGACGTTTCAGGGTTTGGTGACGGCGGGACTATTGAAAAAGAGCTTGAGAAGGCCAATATAATTTTGAACAGACAGCTATTACCAGGAGATATTAAGGCAGGAAGGCATTATATGCACCCAAGTGGAATAAGAATTGGTGTACCTGAAACAACTAGACTGGGAATGAAGGAAAGTGATATGAAAGAGATTGCTAGGTTTATAAAACGTATAATAATTGATAATCAATATCCTAATAAGGTGGCAACTGATGTTGCTGATTTTAGAAAACAATTCCAGAAAGTGCAGTATACATTTGATAATACTATAGGTGCATATGAATATGTAAATCTAGTTACAGAGGGAAGTAATAATTAATAAAAGAAACTCTAATACTATCTGCATTGTATATAGATTTTTTCACAATGACTCATTGGAATGCAAAGGTTGCTATTTACTTATTATCTATCTATCCATCACATGTTTTATTTTATTCCCATAAATTCCATCAAAGTTGACTGTTCTTGCTTTTGTTCTCTAAAGATTAATTTCAATTCTATCATCAGGGACTCAACTCTACTACGCAAATAATCATTGATTTTGAATTGGTTACACATATTTGTTGCAATGCCAATATATTTTTCGACAGAACCTCTGGTGACTGTTTGCAATAATTCATTTCCACATCTAATGCATTTGCCTACAAGTGGCATTCTGCGGTATTTTTCTCCGCAATTAGCGCATCTAAAAGCTTGTGAGGAGTAAGATCGCATATTACCCATAATATCTGGCAGAATATGCGTCATAAGTACCATTGATGCCACTTCATCTGGATCGACGGCATTAATCAGCTTTGCTGTAGCGATCTGCATTTCTAACTTCTCATCCATTGTAGTGAGTCTGGAGTATGCACTACGTTGAACACTGGTTGTTAGTATATCAGTAAAGTGTGTAAAGGCATAATCGAAGAATTGGTTTTTATTTCCAATTCTATTTTTAATAAGATCTATTCCATTAGTAGCAGTAATGTCTCCAGTTTTGACTCCTTTCCATGTTGCTTCATAAAATTTAAGTGGATAAATTGAAGTGACATCAACATTATGAGCCTGTCTCTGTACTTCATGAGGCAATACCATAGGCTGAATCAACAGTGGCGCATCCATAAGCCCACCAATTTTATCTGGCAAAAAGTCATATGAGAAGTTCAGAAATGCGTCCATTAACAGCATTATAGAATCCGCATCACCATCACAATCTCTGCGTTTTGCAGAGTGCCATATGGGAGATGCCAAACAGACTTGCGAATGTGTAAAACCAATAATTCTTCCCACAATTCCTACAGAAGTATGTGGTGCTAGGCCTACTATTAGATGTCCTATTAGGTCTTCCACAGATGAGGCATTATAAAATGGTACAAGTCCATACAATTTAACCAGCTCTTCATCTATAAATTTAGCCACGTTGAGCAAATGTTTAGCAGAATCCATTGGTATTACAATATCCTGTATAAGTAATTCAACCAGTTGATCGGATGACACTAGTTCCCTACTTAGATGATCTATGGTATAGCCCAATTCTCTTAATTTATCAATACTAGCCATTATCCATTTGGGCTTGAAGTGAGTCAATGGTGCGTTGGTTGCATCAAAACGAATAGTTCCGTCTTTGAAGGTATAGAGGCCATGTTTTTGTCTTAGTATCCCTTTTTCCAAAGGTTCAGCCACTTTATCTTTGCTCATGAGCGCCTTGACACCCTTAAGTGGTTCATATGCTGTAATACCAAGTTTTCGTTGGGCTTCTTCAACGGCTGTTTTCAGAGGATACCTAACTGGGGAATAGGTCCTTCCCTTCTTACCACATCTATAACACTGATTGTTCTCGGCATCAGTTGCGATCTCCTCCCTGCAACTTATGCACAGATTACGTAAGTGAGTAAGTGAGCCACAACTACGACAATGAGTCGCAATCGAAGGGAGTTTGCAGTTATTACAAAATCTATTTGCTATTTCAGCATAGAATGAGTTGTCCTTTGAGGCCTTTAAAATATCACGTGTTAGGCCGCCTTTGGAACCAATAGGAAAGAGTACATGAACAGGGGGCCTCATTTTACGTTCGGCAGCCTTTTCAGGACGTCCTACTCTCACTGCTATTGATGAAATAAATTTTGGTTTAATCTTCACTCCTGACATTTTTGAAATAAATTTAATTACATCTTTTGTATTACCATCATAAACAGATGCTTCTACTGTTGCTGCTCCCGTTTCTGATCCAATAAGTAAGCTGATAAGGGAATATACCTGATCAGGGCTGTCAATTTCAATAACCTTATTCCCATTTTTTATAGAGTGAACTATACCGAGTCGTTCTAGAATATCTTTTAACTTTGGATCATCGTTAGGTAAATGCAAAGAATAACAAGGATTGGTATCCTTATTGATATTAGCATTTTGCCACTTCTTATAAAATTTTTCCTTCAATAATAAAACCTCATCTATATTGACCGAATCCCAATAGAATGAGTATTTTGGATGAAGTGGAATGTTGAACCTTTTGCTTATTTCAAACGCTTCTTCAACTGTTGGAAATATGAAAGGTTCCTTTGATAGTTGAATTAGCCTTTCATCATCAACTATTTTTTCTGAAGAAGATGGCTTTCTCGATGATGTTAACAATTTCGACTGCAATTGCAAAGCCCAGATTTCTTCCACATAATTGGCAGGAAGGAGCTGAGCATTATTTTCAAGAAAATCCCCATAACTTATTAAAATATCGCCAAGATAAAGTATTTTTTCAACTTGTGATCGGATCTTTGCAGCTTGATCAACTGTTGATACTTGCAATACACTGCCATCGTTAACTCTAACAAGTGGAGGCTCTATAGTATCTACAAGTGCTATTGTGGATGCTTTCCCTGGGATATCCATTTTGATCTGCGTTCCTACAACAATGGCATGATTTAGCAAAATAGGTACAGTAGGATGAATTCCAATAGTTGCAAAACCAGTATTGCAACATCGACCATATCTTAACCGAAAGCCTCCTATTCTCCTTGTCATCGAAAGTACTGGTCTGCCAGTAATTACTTCAGACATTCTATGATGTGCGGCATCATCATCGTCGTCTCCTGCCTGAACTGCTCCTTTGAGATCCTTGAGCCAGTCCCATCCATTCAGTTGTAGTAATTCAACAAGCTTTAGTAACTTTCTGCTTCTACCTATTAGACCATCATTCATGACCCTAAGAGCACCTCCACGGACTCTGTCAGTAGAAATTCTCTTCATCCCCCTATGACCTACAACTTCTATCGGATCGGTATCGACACCATCAAGTTCTACTGGTAGGCTGGTTATGCACTTGACGACATCTTCATCTAATACCTTAAATTGAAAATTGCCAACTTCACGTTCATAAATTCTCAGCTCTTCGACGAATCTTCCTGTTTCATCGTCATATGAATTTGCAATGTATTCACCTATCCCGGCAACTTTTCTTGCATGATCTGCTATCAACATTGTAAGTGCTGCCTCAGTCCCTCCTGCAGACCTAATGGGACCAGCAAATGATATTGAAAGGTATTGACTATCATCTGCATTATTCTTTAATTGTACATCGGCTACTCCTTGTAGAGGAGCTACAGTTACACCTTCTGTCACCACAGCTAAGCTGACACGAACAGCATTATCTAGCCTGACTCTCGGGTTACCCTTTCCATATTCTCCTAAGGAAATTTCTTCAGCAATTTTAAGTGCTGCCTTTTCTTTTGTAGTTCGTGAAAGTAGAGCACGCAATCTATCTGCAATATCTAGGTTGTGCATTTTTGCAACTCTGTCTGCCAGGTCATACGCAATTTTTGTCTCTACTACATCAGAAACATCTAATCCCGTCTTACGCGCTGTTGTAGCTAGCTCAAAGCTGTTTTGTACATTTTTTAAAACATCATGTTCATAATTTCGATAATATTCTGGCATATGTACGTCCTTTAGACGGATTTCAGCATCTTCGATAGTTGTCATGATTATCATCATGATCTCCTTATCGAATTTATTATCGAAGAGAATTTTCCTTCCCAGTTCCCCTCCTTTTCAATCATTGTACCAATTACAATAATGTCCGCACCAGATTTAGCTATTTCTTTTGCTCTTTCAGCGGTACGAATTCCACCGCCTACAATGAGAATACCCTCATAGTGTTTTCTGACAGCGGCTACCATGTCTGGTGATACATTCTGTGCTGCACCAGAACCAGCCTCAAGGTATAAAAATCTCATACCTAGATATTGAGCTGCCAGAGAATACATGATAGCAATTCGAGATTTATCAAAAGGAATCCCACGTGCTTTGCCTACAAACCATGCGGTGGTACCTTCGCCTATTATTAAGTAACCTGTAGGCAATGGTTCTATCCCATATTTTTTTACAGCGATGGCTCCTAAAGCCTGAGCTTCAGTAATAAAGTAAGGACTCTCCGAATTAAGTAAGGAACTAAAAAGAATAGCGTCGGCTTTTGGTGATACACCCGTGACATTGCCAGGAAATAGGATGACAGGGATTTTAATTTGTGATTTGATACTCGAAATTACCTCAGTTAGTTCAAACTGATCAACCGTCGAAGATCCGCCAACTAAAATTGCAGAGGCTCCCATCTTTTCAGCATTTCTAGCAATAGAGGCTGCTTCCAAAGAGTTTTCGGAATCTATAAGCGGAAAGCATACTGTATTATACTTTTTAATCTCACTCCTGATATAATCCTCAACTTTATATTCAATACCGCTTCTGAGATGTTTATATATCATAGATATGAATACATACATTTATTACTTATTTGACACCTTATTAAGTTGCTGTGTTCTAAAACCTAGGTAGTTTTTAACAATTGTCTAGACATGTGGACAAATAATAACTAACCATTTTCAGTCTGAAACTCAAAATAATTTATTCAGGAACATTGAAATTTTGACTATCTATTAATCCTGTTGTTTTATAGACCTCGATCTTTTCCTTATATTCACGCTTGTTGCATTCTTTTCGCGACTTGTATTTTAATTTCTTTATAATGACTGGCTAGTAGAGCTGCGTCATATCTGAGAGTATTATATATAGGACATCCGCCATAGAAAGTGAGATAACCCTTAAAATAGCATAAAGCTATACAGATTTGTATAGCTTTATGGAAAATATGAGATCTGATTTTAACAGTTTGTACGGACACATTATTGCAAATTCTCTATTTACTGAAAAGCAAATATCTATTATTTCTAAAAGACTCGCCAGCCAACATAAGCTAGAAAATATTAGCTCTGGAGCCTATTACAGACAGGTGAAACAGTGTAGACATAAACTTATGGGTCTTCTGTATAGTATAGTTTTGCTCAGATACATAGGAGCTATCGACGAGCAAACGCTTTTTACAATTGAAAAATTGGCTAATCATCTAACCGTGATATTAAGCTCGGTAAATAGTGATATTCCTGAGGGTCAAGATACTCAAACTGTGATACATGTGATACAACAATTATTCGAAAGAATGTGCAAAGTGTGAAATAATGTTGTTCTCTAGAGTTAAATTCTGGATTGATTGTGTACACATGAATGTTCGTTGATCCTCACGCTATTAATTTGGATCTTGTGATGTCCATTATCATTTCATTCTCTATTGGTGTGATTATTATGATAATTTACAACATGTTAAGAGAACAGTCAAAAGAATTGAACTATAGGTCTGGCCAACCTGTTGTTGAGGCAATCATCTCAGAGTACAGCCGCAGATTAAGGGATTATGAGAAGGTAATTGCTGAATTACAGGTCAAAACTGACACTATTGAATTGCGAATGTTACAACAATCCATGTCACAAAATCCTAATATCACTAGTGGTCAAACAATATCACAATATCAGTCACAATCGCAGAAACCGACTAAACCTTTGAAAATTGTACAACAGACAGTCACGTCTCAAAAAAATGATATTAACAGACATAATAGTATTACAGATGATATACTAAAATTATTGGTTAAACAATCAAGAACCTCAAGAGAAATAC
>DASQWW010000029.1:0-3705 GCA_035640055.1 Nitrososphaeraceae archaeon
AATAATAATAATTAGGTCAAGGTTTGTGACAATATTACCCAATGGTATACAAAATAACTTCAAAAGAACTGCAAGGAAGAAAAGATGAATTCATGATAATAGATGTACGAGAAGCCGATGAATTAGAAGAAGAAGGCAAAATAGATGGAGCAGTCAATATGCCATTAGGACAGCTAATAAGAAAGGCAAGACACGGCGACCTAAATGATCTTAAGGGAAAGAAAATTTGCACTTATTGTTCTAGCGGATATAGAGGAAATATAGCTGCAGATGAGTTAAACAAGCACGGATTTGATGCTGTAACTATTGAAGGAGGCTATTCTGCTTGGAAAGAGGAGGAGGAAAAGAAAGAAGAAGAAAAATAACGATAGCAATAGTAATGAGTGAAGAAGTCTGGAAAAGTCTACAAATCAGACAGCACTTTCTTTGGAGAAGAGCCTAGCAACTTTGCCTTACTTTGTTTTAACTATATGAAAGCTAACGACGTAAAGAAAGTATTGGAGCTAGGAGCCGGCCACAGTAGAGATACAACATTTTTTGCACCAGTACTATAAAACTTGCAGGTAATGGTACTATTGGTCAACGATAATGAGGAAAACAATAAATCATCTAATAATATAGGTCAAGAATTGAAATCCAATTATCTTCTTCAATTTCTGTAACTCATACTCTTTCTTTCGTCTATTTTAAGGGCTGTTATATACGCTCAGTGCAATTAACTGAAACCTAATCCTACTCGAAATTTAGTTATTGAATGTAAACATTCTATGTGAACTCTATGTTTAACGTTACTAGTATGGGCCAGAACATTCTACATATAAATTCTCTATAACGGGCCGGGAGCAGTAGGCAGTAAAATGCCAGTGATTGTAGCAGCTATCCATATAATTATCGCTATCACAAAAGCTTTAAGCCAGCCTATATCATATAATGCTCTTAATGCTAAAAGCCATACAAACCCACCTGCTATAGCTGCCCAAAAACCATTTCCTAGAAGAAAATATGTTATACTATAAATAATAGATCCAATAACGGCCGTTATAATTGCCGTTTTTATTCCTTCTTTTTCTCCAAACAATTTAGTTACAATATATATTATGATGGTAGAAATGATTATACCTATTACAAAGCTAATAAAAGCAAAAATAGTATTCGCCAAATAGCAGTAAGAGTTATGATATTAGATTTGATAAGGATAATTGAGTATTTGATAGTAAGAATTCCTAATGACTTTTTTATGATATGACTTCTTATATGGTGATTTGCTCCAATTTTCATATACTACTAACTAACTGGGTAAGAAAGAGATCTATTCTATGAGTTGTGGTTATTGAGAAGGGTTTTTTGAAAACACAAAATCTTTTTAGGCTTTTATCAAATGTTGCATTAATATAATATTAACTTAACCAAATAACAATTGATGAAGTTTGTCCAAATATCTGATATGCACGTTGGCGGTCTCTTCAAACAAGATGCTTTTAATACTATAGTTGATGAGGTTAATAACCATCTAAAGCCAGATGCAATAATCATATCAGGTGACCTGACGGATGATGGTCTGCTATTTCAATTTGAAAAGGCCCGCGCAGAAATAAATAAGTTCAAGTGTCCCAATTTAATAGTCTTACCTGGCAACCATGATTATCGTCATACAGGTTACTTGCTGTTTAAGAAATTCTTTCCTTTTTCAAGACAAATGTATGAATTTGATGATATAGTTGTACTTACTCTAGGAACTGCTAGACCCGATAGAGATGAAGGCGAGGTAGGACACAGACAGAATGTATGGATGGAAGAGAAGCTTAGTACACTTAGTAACAAGAGAAAGGTTGTAGTAATGCATCATCATTTAATTGCTATACCAGATACTGGTTATACCAATGTTGTTGGAATTTCTGATGCAGGGGATGTCCTAAGAACATGTTTGGAATGTAAAGTAGACTTGGTTCTCTGTGGTCACAAGCATAGACCATGGCTTTGGAATCTAGGTACACTAAAAATTGCATATGCAGGAACAGCATGTTCATGGCGCTATAGAGGTGTATTTGAAGATACATATAATATCATAGAGATAAAAGGCAGTAAAATTGAAGTTGATATCAAGGTAGTAGGAGGAAAAAGGATACCTCTAGCAGAAATAGTTAAAACATACGAGCCAGAGCGAAGAAAGGAAATGTTACCGACAAAATAGCAGGCATGTCTTCTTCCATTACACTAATAATTAATAGTGAACGTTCTTCTAATAATACTATAATATTTGCCTTCAGCATGCCCAAGTTTGTCAGTGTCAAAAGGAGAATGGGTAAAAAAAGCAAAATTTACAAAAGCATAAAGGCCAGTTGAGAATAATAGACTTTATTCGTTAGGTGCTTTTTTCTGCTTTTCATGACTACCTATAGAGTTTTATTATTATTATTGGGTAACAATAGCCATTAACCTTTATTATAGCCGCTAATTAATTATCCTAAATTCCATTGTGTTGTCCTTACTTATTCCAGAGTTACTAAGGTGAATTTTGTCAAAGTTATCAACATTTGATTTGATAGATATTTTGGTTAAAGACACATCCACTATAATGCCAAATCCTATGATATTTTCATTTATGCTTAATCCAACAAACATATCTACAAGTTTGCTTAATTTAACTCTAATACTTGTCCTCCTTCTTCTTTTCCTCAATTTTAAAAAACCATATTGATCTCTACATATTCTAGAGTATGCTATACCTTTGTATACAAATTTAGTCCTTTTCAATTCTCTAGTTATAATTTTATTTTTATCATGCGCTCTGATATAGTGAAGGAGCTGATTTAACCTTCGTTTGTTACGTTCAATTCTTGATTTTATAGTTTCACTAGAGGATCTACCACAAAGGACAACAGATGAAGTGAATCTTGATTTGAACTTATCAAAGAGATCATAACTTCTTTCTCCAAGGCACACAACCAGATCAGGCTGCAATTCTCTAGCCATCTTTATTTTGTAATCCAGGCCTCTGCTAAGAATATAGCCGTCAGTATTAATAATACAAAGGTCGTATGAAGCAGAAATTTTTTTCAGACTATTTTTAATCGCTCTAATAATAATGTCTTCAAATCCTAAAGGACTAGTATTTCCAATAAATTCAAAGAATTGAGCGTTGATCTCTCTTAAATCCGTTATTTGATGTGCTACCACTGCACATCCTATAGAGTTTGGCGGTCCAAGATCTCCTTGACCTATATCTGCATCTACGATAGCAGATCTATAACCATTTTTAATTGCCACATTTAGAATATAGGTTGTAAGAGTAGATTTTCCTGTATCACTTTCTCCTATAATTAGTAGTAGTTTTGGTACCTTTTTCTCAAAAAAAACCTTTTGAATAATACCTCTCCATATTCTTGTTCCGGCCTCAGAATAGTCCGCTACCCATGTTTTGCTACCTTTTCCAAAATTAATATCAATTTTACAGCCATAATAAATTTCGAATGGCAAAATCTTGCCCTCACTCACAGAAACCTTTCTATTGGAAATGTCTTTTCCTAATACCTGGCAACTTCCCTTTAAAGTGACTTCAGCAGGCCCTTTTACTAAATGAACCTGATTGAAGTTCTTGCATCTAGTAGCATGCATTGAGGCTACATCTATCTATTTTCTCCTATCTGTATATTACATTTTATTTATCTACTTTGGACATTTTACTTTTGTTAACTTCAACAAATA
>DASQWW010000030.1:0-3914 GCA_035640055.1 Nitrososphaeraceae archaeon
TGTCAATAATAACAAATTACATCTAAAAAACCAAATATTTATGAAATAATTGTCTTTGTACTAAAGTTTACGATAGTTTGTTTTTAATAATACTGTTTATAGGTACAACTGATTATTAATCTGCTATAACAATTCAATATAGTTAGACTAATTTTATATACACGAAATAACATGATAGAAAAATTGCCTTCTGTCTATTCATCTATTCTAAAGCTTATAAAACAGGTACGGCGGCCAATTAATAGCAATTATGCGGAGACCTAAGAAATAAGACAAACTCGAACTAAAAATAATTATAGAAGATAGGTGAAAAATTAGCATCATTTTGAACGCCAAATAATCTAACCAAAGATATGGTAATAACAGTTTTTTCTTCAATCAAATACCTAGTTGATGATATCTCCTTTTTGTCTTTTGTTTTATTTGTTTACAAATAAAGATATTTATGGTTATAGAGGTTTTGTTTTTTAATAAAAGAGTTTTGTAGCTTAAAATTTAAGAAGCTACTTGTATCTGAATAAGATTGACATTGGAGGTATTGAATGGTTAAGACACTTGATAAAACACACACTGTGCTCTCCTATATCGAGGGAAGTTTAATGAATGTAATAATAGTTAATGGTAAAAGCAGATATGATGGATTTATTTTCTCTTTGTTAAATCCACCAGTTCCATTAGGAGGAAATGTTGTGTCTATTGATATCTATGTGGATGAAATCCCTGTTTCAAAGAAATCGGTTTATATTGCGACTTCAGATGATGTGATCAATTCATCAAAACTATCTGAAGACAGACCCATTCCATTTAAACCATATCAAAGTGCAAGGTTTTTAGTAATAAAGGAAGGAGGTTTGGATGAAAAAAAGAAACACAAAGTTATCATATTAAGTAAACTCGAAGGATTCGAACAGATAATTATTCCGTTTACCTTTACTGACTATGTTGGAGATCAGAGAGAAAGAATCTTCATTCCTTCAAATATAATTGATGATCCCAAAAACATCACAACTGATGGGGAAACTATTTTTAAAAACTTCACAGCTCCCCTCATCTTATCTGGAAAAAAGGCTTATATTGTATGCTCATCAAACGGTTCGCTTTCAGCTAATTGGACTTGGATGGGAGCAAGATATGACAACGGCGGATTGTACGTGCCACCAGCTAGGGCTTTTGGCAGGATTATAATGGAAATCTCTACTGATGAGGGAGTTCGTAAACGAGTTCCAAATTTTGTTGTATCTTCCAGACATGAAAAAGGAATTCTTTATACTAGGCACGAGTTGGCAGGGCTGCAAGTGAAAAGGACACTATTTGTGCCAATTGAAAACAAAGGTTTTATTATGAAAATAGAAATTAATTTATTAGATAATAATAGACATAATAATATCGATTTTCCAAAATTAAGTTCGAAGAAGAAAACAGAGAAGCCAAATCGAAAAGTACGGCTACATTTTCTCATAGACGGCAATATTACCAGCTATGGCCTAGCCGCTATTTCTCAAAGCAATATTACTAAATTACTTAGGAGCGACAATTGTTTACAAGTCCAGACAGCTGCCAAGAAGGATATAGCACATTATATTGGGACAATTGGGCTTGCACCTGGGAACGTAAGACCTTCCCATGTTTTAAAGGATTCTTTTGATAATGACATGGAGCTATCATATGATCTCGAAATTAAAAGAGGAAGAAGTACAGAAATTGCACTAATAGGTGCAGGCAGTTTCATCAATGTGGAAGATTGCTTAAATGAGTATCGATATATGAGGGATAATTACAAGAAGCTTTTCGAAGATACCAAGAACCATTTCAAAGCAGTTTCGTCCTCTACGCTTCATATAGGATCGAGTCCGAAGCAAAATCCCACTATTATTAAACTAGTCAAAGCTTTCGAAAAAGCTAAAACAAGTATGGAATACTTAAAGGCAGACTATGATCAACTTGGGGCAGGAATTTGTGCTGGCCTCCCAAGGTTTCCTAACTACTGGGCAAGGGATACGGGTTGGTCAATTAGAGGTTATCTATCTATTGGTGATTATCGTTTTGTCATTTCAACTGTTGAAAATTTTCTGTTACGCCAAGCGAAAAAAACCTCAAAGATCGCGATGAGAGGAGAGCTGCCAATGATAATTAGTGGACGGGCTTTCCTACATAATGCCAGTTATGGATCAGCAGATTCTTCTTTTCTTTTTCCATGGGCAATAAAGGAATATGTGTTTGCTACTGGCGATATCGGATATTTACACAAGAGATGGAAAGCTATTACCGATCTTGTCAACTGGGGATTTTTGAAGGATATAGATGGCGATGGACTGATTGAACATGGATTTTCAGGAGTTGCTGAAAAACTGCCTATCCAAGATTCTACGTGGATGGACCATATTGATAGAAGGAAGAGTGCAAATGATATTCAGGCATTATTTTATGAAAGTTTGAAGATTGGGAGCCAGTTAGCAGCAATTGTGGGAGATAATTATAATCAAGAAAAATGGTGTACATTTGCTGAACGACTACAAAGAAAAATCAACTCTGAATATTGGAATAACAAGACAGGATTTTATTATGATACCATTAGAAGGGATGGTTCAAAAGACTCTAGCATACGACCAAATGCTCTTGTTCTTTTGATGACCGATGCTATTATAGATGAAAGCAGAGCCAGATCTGTTCTAGCAAGAATTGAAAGAGATGATATTACGACAGGTTGGGGAGTTAGAACATTAAGTTCTTCAGATCCAAAGTATCATCCAACTCTTTATCACGACGGCGCTGTTTGGCCTCTTGTTACTGGTTGGGCCGCTATGAGTGAAATCAAATTCAATAGAAGAGAGCAAGCACTCTATTACATAGAATCTATGGCAGAACGGATCCTGTCTGAAAATGGCATGTTTGCTGAAACATATAGAGGTGATCGACCTGAACCATTTAACTCCTGTATCCTTCAGGCATGGTCCATTGGAATGTTCATTTATGCTATACGCGAGATGATGCTAGGAATGAAGGTGAATATGATTAAGAATAAAATCCAATTTGAACCTCGTATTCCTGAATCTTTGAGAGAAACCTCTACGAATATAGACTTTGAATACGATATTTGCACTAAACAAGGTAATAAGAGTAGGTTTAAAATTATGGTTGATCCGAACCGTGAAAAAATATCCATCAAAATTAAAAATAATGATGATAGTGGAATTAACACAGAGCCAGAAATTTTCAGTAATACTTATTCAATTAATGTTTTATAGTGTATAACCTACTACTAACTAACCGTTATAAAATAAGGTAGAACAAAAATTAATTGCTTTATAAATAAGAATTATAATAAATAAATGATCGATCATTTTTGATCATTTGAATAGAGGAGAAGTAAAAAAATAAATTATATGAACGTCGTGATATATAGAATGCAATTAGTAGCAGTAAATTGAATTTCTATTACCTATACTCTTTACGTATTTCAGACCCCTTCTAATAAACCACATTAACCTACTTGTTTAGGTATTTTTAGGTGCGTTGGGCTATTGGAAATGGCAGGCTGAACATCTCGCCGAAGCTCGATGCTTACACCTCCATCCCATCAACGCCATCTTCTATGGCCGCCCTTCTCCTTACGGAAGATTGTCTTTTCTCGGGAAAGGCTTCCTCCTTAGATGCTTTCAGGAGTTATCCTAGACAGCTTAGCTGCTCAGCGTGCCCTGTCGGACAACTGATAAACCAGAGGCTGCGCTACCCTGTTCCTCTCGTACTAGGGGCAACTTCCCCTCAGACAACCACGCCCCTGTCAGGCAGAGACCGACCTGTCTCACGACGGTCTAAACCCAGCTCACGTTCCCCTTTAATGGGCGAGCAGCCCCACCCTTGGCTCCTGCTGCAGAACCAGGATGGGAAGAGCCGACATCGAGGTACCAAACCGC
>DASQWW010000031.1:0-4948 GCA_035640055.1 Nitrososphaeraceae archaeon
GCGCCCCCTGTTATGATAAATATTAACAAAGGAAACGAATAAGAAAGTGAATAAAAGTAGCCCGTAAATGAGTTTGCTACATTAATTGGAAATGTGAAGGTAATATTTTGATTGGAATAAGAATAATCATTTATATCAATATCTAGTGTATAGAGACCTGGTTGTCTAAATATATAGTCATATGTGTAATGGCCATATGGTACTAATATCGGTTGTGAAAGTTGTAATTTAGCTCCATCTTTAGATATCGTAATTATAATGGGAAGATCTACTAATTCATCTCCATTAACACTACTAATCCTCAATAAAATGTGTGTATTTTGACCAGCAATAGGAACCTTTGGATCTGTCTTCACTTGAAAATCATAATTGCCAATTCTTTGCTGAATAGCATTTTGCAACGAGTCTGCTGACGCTTGATATAAGAAGAATGTTGATGATCTAAGAATAATTAACAATATGATGAAGATAATGATAGTGTAAAACGAACAATATCCCCTAAATTCGTAATTGAAATATCTCATATTTACTTCATTTTATATATACCTATACGTAGTATCATAACCACACACATCTATATTACCACTAACAGTGAAAGATTTCAATTCGATAATAATAATTTTATTACTTATATCGGTTCTTTTCTTCAAGTTGTACAGGTCAGACACCTTGATAAATTAATTGTGATATATTATCTGAGAAGAAAAGCCTAGCTAGAAAAAGGTTAATGAAAAGAATCTTAGGACATGATTATCGATAAACCAGGTAAATTTTTAATAAAATATAAACAGAATGAGATAATTGCTTACTTTGATTAAGAATATATCTATATAACAAAGTTCGTAACGCAGAATCATTTCGACTGAAATGTCGATGTACAAAGGTAACGTCAACTGAGGATCGTTCTTTCCCTGTTTATTAGTTACATTAATTCTTTCCTTGGCTAATAAAGATAAATCTATTTCAATATAAGAATCCACTTATCCAATAGAAAGTGAAAACTCATCTAGTATTAGTGGGTTTTGGCCAAAACAGGAGCCACTTGATCCCAGGATTAATGAGTATTTCTAATAAATTTCCTCAATTGAAAGTGACCATTATCGACAAGCGAGATTTTCATTCTATAATTCGGAAAGATGATGATTATTCTTTAACTGAGGATCAAATTAGATGGTCTAAGAAACATTTTGTTCAAGAGCAGGATGATGATGACCAATATATTGTACAAGATTTATGTCTAGAGGAGATATCCAAAAACAACAACTTAAACTTGAGAAGGATATTTTACCTTTCAATCCCCCCTGATGCAGTTGAGCATGTTATCAAGAAATATTCTAAATATGCCGACATTTTCGTAATTGAAAAACCTTGGGCATTAGATCAATTACACCTACAGAAAATTACTAAATATGCCAATCTAGCTAGAAAAAAAATATTTGGTGTTGATCATTATCTGTGGAAACCAGAAGTTAGGCACTTTTTAAGATACATGCAACTTGAATCCAATCAAAGACTATTGCGAAAAAATGATAATTTTGATTTTGTACTTTGCGAACCAGAATTGGATCCTCCAGACAGGACATACTTTTGGAAAACTGGTATAGCAATGGATATGATTCCACATGTTCTTCCTATGCTGGACAGATTGTTTGGTAATAATTGTACTATATCATTAAAAAGAGCTATTCCAGCCATATGTAATGATATTGTTGTTAGGGATATTCTTGATAATAATAGAGATAAACTATCTGGAGATAATAGCATAAAATCCGATAAATATACTGTCAAGGAAACCTTTGCAGAGATAGCTCTGAGTGTTTCAGTTAATTCACACAAAAGGAAATTGGTACATGTACTATTAGGCAAAGGAGCAAGAGTAAAGCCTATTTTTGTCTGTAATGAAACAAGGAAAGCTCAAAAATTCTTCTATAGTTCTTTGGGCAAGATATTCTTGGATCTAGACTACCAACATATTATGTTGAAATGTAAGGAAAAAGTATCAAATTCAAGAGAAGATCCGTGGTATTATATATTCAAAGCTTTAGTTAGTGGGAAGGACTATGATCTCTTTGTTCATGTTGAGTATATGAAAAAGTACGTATCTTTATACACACATATCTTGAGAAAATTTAATGACTCTGTAAAATATATTGCTGGCCAAGAATATACGTCAGGTTATGCTGGCTTGTTATTAAATTCTGACCAATTACGATACATCAAAGGAGAAATTCCTCCATTACAATTAATACACCCTAATTGTTGCTTCAATAATAATAATAGTAATAACGATAACGATAATGGTTGATAATATAGATAACTAAAAACCAACATTAATACTCCTGGGCCAATAAGTTAAAACTGAACTCAAATATTTAGGATTTTATCCTTTGATCAACTATAGGTTTGCATATAAAGGTGTCACCTATGACTAGTAACTATATTGATCTATGTATCATTTTCTACTAATATACATTAGAATTAAACACCAGTATCAATTACCTTAACCTGAATATAATAATAGTTGAGGTAAAAGAGGTAAAAGCTGAATCACATAACAAAAACTCTAACAATAGCAGTAGAAATGCTATCTATAGCAGCAGCACTAATGAGAGCAGCAGCTGTCGGAATTACTTGTGTTCGCTGTTAGTCACAAGATTTAGCTATAATAATATATTTAATTTACTCAACAAAAACTATTTACAAGAAAATCGTATTCCACTTATATCTTTTAAGGAGTATCGAATTAGAGAAAACAAAACATATTGTTCTTAGAAAAAGTACTCCATTTTCGAGTAGACAAAAAACTAATATCTAGATAGAACACTCTAAGAACTGAGACTTATGACGATATCTCTTGTGGCCACCGAAGTGCAGGCCAAGGGCATAAAGTACACAACGTTCGAAAATGCCCGGTTAGTTAGAGGAACTACATTGGTCAAACGTGGCTTTGCTCATATGCAAAAGCATGGTGTAATTATGGATGTTACGAATGTTGAACAAGCACAAATCGCTGAAGATGCAGGAGCGGTTGCTGTTATGGTTTTGGATAAATTGCCATATGATGTTAGAAAGGCCGGAGGAGTCGCTAGAACTGCTAGTATTAAGATAATTCAAGATATTATGGATGCTATTACCATTCCTATAATGGCAAAGTGCAGAATTGGTCACATTTCAGAAGCTAAGGTTCTGGAAGCAGCCGGGGTGGATATGATCGACGAGAGTGAGGTTTTAACACCTGCAGATGAAGAGCGGCATATTTGGAAATGGGATTATACAACACCTTTTGTCAATGGTGCAAAGAACCTTGGGGAGGCCTTAAGAAGAATAGAAGAAGGATGTGCTATGATCAGAACTAAGGGCGAACCAGGTACAGGCAATGTTGCTGAAGCTGTGACCCATATCAGAATTGTAAAAAATGAAATACGCCGACTCGGCTCAATTTACACAGATCAAGATAATCAAGATCTAATAAAGGTGGCAAGAGAACTTAAAGTTTCTTTTGCACTAGTTGAAGAGACTGCACGTCTTGGCAGGTTACCTGTTGTAAATTTTGCCGCAGGAGGAATTTCTACTCCTGCAGATGCAGCCCTCCTGATGAACTTGGGTTGTGATGGAGTATTCGTTGGTTCTGGCATTTTCAAAGCAAACGATCCAATTCAAAGAGCAAGAGCAGTAGTACTTGCTACTACATATTATGATAATCCCAAGATTGTTGTTGAGGCACACAAAATGGTCGATGAAAAAAAATCTATGCTTGGACTTGATACAAAAAATCTCGAATTAAAGATGCAGGAACGAGGTCCTTCCGCCTGAACGATGAAATAAGAATTGGAGTACTGGGAATTCAGGGAGATATTGAGGAAAACATAGTTGCTACTAAGGAAGCGCTAGATTACATGGAAGTAAAAGGCAATGTACAACGCATCCGGTATACAGAAGAGGTTGAAAAAGTTGATGGGTTAATATTGCCTGGTGGTGAAAGCACTGTAATTAGTACCCTTGTTACATTACAAGGAGGAGGAATGCTCCAATCTATCAAAAGTCATATTTCTGCAGGTATGCCGATACTGGGAACCTGTGCAGGAATGATCATACTTTCAAAACGAGTCTTTGATAGAGTAGTTGGTGCAACTAAACAACAATTGATAGGCAGTTTGGATATTGTAGTAGAGCGAAATGCTTTTGGAAGGCAAAGTGATTCGTTTGAAATTGATCTGGAAATGCCAATTCTTGGCAGAGATCCATTCAGGGGTATTTTTATAAGAGCTCCTATTGTAAGGGAAGTAGGAAAAGGAGTGGATGTCTTGGCTAAATTTGACAATAAGATCGTTGCAGTAAAACAGAAGAACATCATAGGTACTGCCTTTCATCCCGAATTATCTGGAGATAATAGACTGCATAGACAATTTATCGAAAAAGTGTCAGATTTCAAGCACACTCTACAAAAAGACAATAGTAAAAAAGAGTAAAAAAGTGCGGGGGGTGGGATTTGAACCCACGAACCCCTAAGGGACGGGATCACCCATAATTTGAGATCTTAAGTCCCGCGTCTCCAATTTTTTATATAGCCTATTTGGCCAGGCTTTACGACCCCCGCTATATACCTGACAACTCGACAATTATAAATACTGTAATTTAATCTTACAAATGGGCTGACAAAAAAATCTATATAAAATTCAGAAGATTTAGACTCAAACGCTCGTATTAATGATTATATAGATACCAATACTTATGCGATAGGATATAGTGGATTGGTTAATTGGTCGATTTCATGTTGTCGGGATATTTTTACTAACACCTGCCCTTAAGAGAATAAGCTTAATGAAGCCGATAGTATTTTGAAATTTAGTTGTAAAGAAGAAGCCTTGGTAGCTCAGCCTGGTAGAGCGTTGCCTTGGTAAGGCAAAGGTCCCGGGTCCAAATCCCGGCCAAGGCTCCCTTGTTTTGT
>DASQWW010000032.1:0-2342 GCA_035640055.1 Nitrososphaeraceae archaeon
AGATCAGACAGTGTAGCCAGGCTTGATGGAGTTGCAAGTATAATATCAGGAAAAAATTACAGTAGGACATGAAAAGTACAGCTTAAAAGGACACTGTATTTGAAGCTGCAACTAAAAAGCTGCTATTACTATTGCTGATCCCATTTTATGCATTATGCCTTGAGTTATATGTACAACAAAGAAGAATTTAGACAAATTATAAGAAGAGTAATTCATCTTCTGAAGAAGGAATTGATGATGATAAGAATATTGCTGAACCTTTAGCTGATGTATTATGGAATAAAATGAAAAAAGCCAGCAACTATTCTAGTTTATGTAAGAATTGACAGAATTGCCGCCGCTACTACTGTTGCTAACAAATAAGTAAAAGAAGATATTAACTGGATAATAGACACACTTCTAAAGTATGAAGATAAAAATCTATAAAGTTTGGAACTTTCATGGATTGTTTGTAACGATCAAAGTATAATAAAGGGCTTCGGATCCTTGCATTTTAATTTTAAAAGCTGCAAATGTGGCATTCGTGACTTTATAGACAATGTTTATTAAACAAAATAATTATACAACAGATTGTCTGCATCAACACAAAGGAATTCATCTTAGTACATTACCAGAATTTCTTTCTTATCGCGACCGACACTAGAGTTACAAGAGAACTGATGAATCCGATATATGCTATATTGGTGTTATATGGGAGCGCTATTGAAGAACCAATGAATAAACCAGATGCAAGTATAGTTCCAGCGATCAAAGTATTGCTATGCCTTTTTACACTAATATTATTTCCATAAAGTTGCATTTCAAGGAATGACTGTAACATAGGAGCAACATTAACTGCGGATTCAATGCTCCTTCCGAATCGATGAATTGAAGCTTTTGCTTCTTCAATATATGCTTCTCTGAGAAGACCTTCTTCTTCGAGTATATTTGCAAGCACCTTGACAAACTGGAATCTAACTTTATGATGTTGATAAATTCCTTCTAGGATAGATGCCATTCGCATATAAAGTGCAAGGTTTTTTGGTAGTCTAAACGGGAACTTACTCATTGTCTTGTTTGCAAGATCTGTCAAAGCCTTAACTTCCATTCTATCTACTTCCTTTCCATACAATGACTGTATACTCATCTCTATAGCCTTTTCAACAACGTAACGATTGACTGTTGTTTCCAATGTCCCAAGTTCCATTAATACATTCACTGTTCTTGGAGGATCTTTATCAACCAAGCCAAGATACAGTCTTATTAATCTAAGACGTGTTTTATTATCAAGCCTACCTACCATTCCAAAGTCATAAAGAATTATCGCACCATTATCTGCAACTGAGATATTACCTGGATGGGGATCTGCATGAAAAATGTTATGTCGCAATAACATTTTAAAAAATAGCCTGTGAACACGCATAATTAATCTTTCGCGATCAATGCCCATCATATCTAGCGTTGGAAGATCATTAATTTTGATGCCTGGAATATACTCCATAGTTAACACATGTTTTGAGCTTCTCTCTAAGAGCACATTTGGAATTATAACCATACCATCAGCTGCGAGGTTTCTTTTGATCGTGATCAAATTGTCTGCCTCTATACGATAATCCATTTCTTCATGTACTGTTTCAATAAATTGTGATAGCATACCTTCTGCTGAAAAAGCTAAGTTTGCATCGATAAATCTAGTAGCAAAAGGCAGGATTTTCTTTAAAATAGAAATATCATTTTCTATAACTTCTTCAATGTTAGGCCTGCTGACTTTTACAATAACTTCGCTATTGTCATATCTTGCTAAATAGACTTGACCTAGGCTTGCACCGTAAAGTGCTGAAGTATTAAATGATTCAAATATATTTTCAATTTTGCCAAGTTCAGATTCAATAATTGGTTTTACCTTTGAAAAATCTGCTGGAGGAACATCATCCTGCAGTTTTGATAGTTCTTCTAGATAAGGAAGGGGTAACAAGTCAGCACGTGTTGAGAGCCATTGTCCTAATTTTATGTATGATGGTCCAAGTTCAATGAATGTTTTAAGTGCCTTTTTTGCATGTCTTCTAAATTTTTCTTCATCAATGTTCTTTCCTTCGTATTTAACCCATTTTCTACGGTCCCACCTGAAGTTGATTATAATTGGTAGTAACTTTAGAATTACTTTTACTACATGTATCGTTGATGCTTTTTTGAATGATACTTTTGATCTAGGACTTATATATGCTGAGTCAATCTGTTCTTTAAGTTGGGCTTGGTCTTCCAGTTATAAAGTCTCCTCTCATTTATATCACTTCTCTTTTACTAAAGTGGGTTTAATTATTTTTCTTCAATTTTGAAATTACTTTTACTGTCAATTAAATGTC
>DASQWW010000033.1:0-19886 GCA_035640055.1 Nitrososphaeraceae archaeon
AGGCTTGTAACTCCAAAGGCAAAAGAACTGCCCTTATGTTTCCTGAGCATTAGATATAAAACAATTCCAGCGCTAATTGTGAAAATGGGATTCAGATATTTTGCCAATATCCAATATTCACCTGTAAATGCCCACATACCAGAAATGATCCAGGAAAGGAGGGGAGGCCTATAAATCTCCCAGATAGGAGAATTAGTCAACCAACCTCTAGCATTGGTTAGAAACGCTGCGCCGTCATGACTTGGTACATACATCTTAGAAATGTAAAAGTTATAATAAAAAGAGACTGTTATGCAAAAGGCAATAAAGGCAATATCGACTTTGTGAACCTTTAAAAAGGTTAAAGTTGTGATAGTATTTTTCACAGATTGTGCTGTTTTTTTCTTTTTCTTTTTCTTTTCTTGCTCCATATCAATGATATGCCCCCATTGCTATGTTTTACGTTTATATAAATAAAGGTGAGAAGTTTGTGTATCGTAGCTGGCTATCTTCTGAAAATCATTATCCAAGCTTTTTAATCCATGTCCACTGAATAAAGGTTTTAGTGCTTCATTACTTGACCTGCCTCTAACAACCATGAGGTATGTATAATTGTATTTTGCCATAAGATCGAAAAGAGATTTTTCAGAATTTGCTTTAAAGGGGACCTTTACAGGATGTCCAGTAAAATATGTTGTTACTGCAGTAGCGGTTGAAACAATCAAAGTTTCATTTTTAGGAACATTTGTCGAAATATTTTTCAATGCTTGTGCAAAAAACTTATCATATATGCTAGCTGATGGCGGCCTAAAACCAGGTATAGTGAATGGTGCTTGTTGGTAAGAATATATTGCACTAACGATAACCATTACTACAGCTGCCCCAGCTACCAAATATTCAACTTTCTTTAATTTGCCTCCCCAAAGCAAAATTATTAACCTTGTTTAAGACTTTGGAATATTTTAAGTTTTGATTATTCTGCACTTAATTTGACCAGCTTTCAATAATTTATTTAGGAGATTTACAGAATATTTCAGGTTAAATTTCTTCTTGTATTAATACATATTGTGTCATCCGTAGGAACGCAGGTAGATTCCGTGCAACAGATGCCTCATCTTTTCAGAAATAATGTTGTTCCATCCTAATAGTTAATGACATTAGACAACTATATCAGTGCAAATCCTCTCTAATGCATATATTATGAGGAGTATGAGTAAATTTTAAATTCGATGCTTCATAGACTATTTTTCTCATTTTCGAGATCACTTCTAATGACAATATTGATAATGGCTTTTATTCCCATTGGATATTATTATAATTTTGCTGAAGCCAAAGTCGTGGCCTCCAAGTCCATTAAAAGTCCTATTATAGCCGATCCTAACCTAAAGGTAGAGCTAGTATTAAGAGGGCTCAAATCTCCTACCACTATGGCATTTTTAGGGCCAAATGATATACTAGTTTTAGAGAAGAATAACGGCACAGTACAGAGAATTGTAAATGGTGTAATGTTATCAAAACCGCTACTTGATGTTAACATTGCAAATAAAAACGAAAGAGGTATGCTGGGAATTGCTGTTGCTCCAAAACACGCTAGCAATGGTTCAACGTATGTCTTTTTGTCATATACTGAAACCAAAGTAAAAGGTAGTGATGATTGTCCTAAGCCAAGTTATTGTGTACCAGGTCACGATCCGCTAGGCAATAGGCTATATAGATATGAATTAGTGGATAATAAATTAGTAAATCCCAAACTGCTTTTAGACTTGCCTGCTGTACCTGGTCCTGGTCACAATGGTGGCAGGATACTGATTGGACCAGATAACAACGTATATTTTACTATAGGCGATGTAGGTCATAAAGGAAAAACTCAGAACTTTATAAATGGGCCAGATCCTGACGGAACGAGTGGCATACTAGTTATTACTCAGGATGGTAAACCTGTAGGAAATGGGATACTTGGCAATAAATACCCTCTAAACTTATACTATGCTTATGGTTTAAGGAATAGCTTTGGAATTGATTTTGATCCTATAACTAAAAATCTGTGGGATACAGAGAATGGTCCTGATTATGCTGATGAAATTAATCTGGTTTATCCCGGCTTTAATAGTGGGTGGAGGCAACTGCAGGGAATGTGGAAATCGAGCAATTCTATATCTACTGGAAATATTATACTAAATCCGACTGGTTTAGTGGATTTTGGAGGGAAGGGAAAATACAGTCCTCCTCAATTTATATGGGTCAATACTACAGGCCCTACTGAAATCAAGTTTCTTAATTCTGATAAATTGGGAAAACAATATGAAAATGATATGTTTGTAGGTGATTTCCATGGTGCAAGTATTTATCACTTTGAGTTAAATAAGAGCAGGACAGGGTTGGTTTTAAATGATAGTGTACTTGCTGATAAAATAGCTGATACTCCACAACAGACTCAAGATATAATTTTTGGGCAGGGTTTTGGTGGAATTACAGATATACAAGTTGGTCCAGATGGCTACCTCTACGTTGTTTCAATTAGTAAAGGAACAATATATAGAATACTTCCTATCAATACTCCAAGCCGCTAGATTCTTAAAGGTTAGAAAAATCTATACCGGCCAAACTATAAAATTAATACTAAAAAGAGATTGAATACTTCTTTGTGGCATGTTTTAATATAATTGCTATTTATGATAAAACAATATGCCACAATATAATAGGCTAACATTTTATAAAGGTAATTTGTCTTCTCACTTTGTCCATGCGAGCCTATTATAGTGCTTCAAATAATAGCAGCTATGAAACGGCAACCACGCGGGCTCGTAGCTCAGCATGGATAGAGCGCCTGCCTTCTAAACCATTTGAAGAAAGCCGGAAGTCGTGGGATCGAAGCCCACCGGGCCCGCTACTTTACAGTATCTTCATAATTCTGAAACAGATTAGATAATCATGAAGAAGTACATAAATCCTAAATTATAAAGTAAAAAGTTCTCCTCTGAGGCTTATTTTCTTTGTGCTGAGTTTAATGGAACCTTGCAGAACGGTAGGTCATAGTATTTGCCATTTTATATACGCCTTTGCTAAAGGTTTTATTTAGCTTGCTACACAAAGAGTTGCTGTATTTGAGTTGATAAGCAATAGTATGGTCGAAGAACTTGTAAGAAGGGCCCGGCAGGGAGCACCAAAGCGCAACTTTAGCCAATCAGTTGAGTTGACACTCATATTGAAAGATATTGATGTCAAAAAGGGTTTTAACCTTAATGAATTAGTGACGTTACCGAACAAACCAAGCCGCCAGGCAAGCATCTGCGTAGTTGCCTCGGGTGACATGAGTACAAGAGCACGCAGGGCAGAAGTTGATAGAGTAATTGAAGCAGAAGAGCTAGACAGACTGGGTACAAATAGGAGAGAAGCACGGAAGGTGATAAAATCCCATGACTTCTTTCTTTCTGATACGGCATTCATGGCAACAATTGGCCGTTCCTTAGGACAATTTTTGGGGCCTAGGGGCAAGATGCCTACGCCACTTCCATATGGAGCGCCTATAGAAACAATTGTAACACGTTTTAGAAGTTCTGTACGTCTCAGAGCAAAGAATCAGCTTGACTTGTCAACTAAAATTGGGGATGAAAAAATGGATAATAAACAACTGGTAGCAAATGCTAATGCTGTTATAGCAGCTGTAGAGAAAAAATTGCCACAGGGTGAAAAGAATATTCGTAATGCTTTAATAAAGTTTACAATGGGGAAGGCAGCAAAGATCTCTACACTGAAGGAAGAAGAGGAAAAGAAGGCTGGATGAGAGGAGTGCCGGTAGCAATGGAAAGAACTAGAATTGAGCAGCAAAAACAATATCCAAAGAAAAAGCGACTGATGTATAAAGAGCTACAGGAGCTGCCGAGGAACTATACAGTTATTGCACTCTCAAGGCTGACCAAAGTCCGCGCTACCCAGCTGATGACAATTCGTAAAAAATTTCAAAATGATATAAAGATCCGGATCATCAAAAACAAGGTTGCGCAACGAGCATTTGAAAAAGTAAAGGATGTTGCAGGACTAGAAAATTTAAGCAAGGAATTGGAAGGACAATGCGCATTGATGTTTACCAATATTAGTCCCTTTAAACTGACGTCATTTTTAGATCAGAATAAGGTATTTCTGCCAGCAAAAGGTGGAGACGTAGCAACAAAGGATATTATAATTCCTGCAGGAAATACTGGCCTTACTCCAGGTCCTGTCTTATCAGAATTTAAGGAGGTAAATGTTCCCACTAAAATAGAGCAGGGGACCATCTGGGTTAATAAGGATACTATTGTGGCAAGGCGAACTGACGTTATTTCTCAAAGACTGGCTTCGTTAATGAGTAAGCTTAACCTCAAACCAATTGAAGCAGGTATTGCTATCAGCATGGCAATTAGTGAAGGTCTGTTGTTTAACCAAAAGGAGTTGAAGATCGATTTTGGTGAATACCAAAATCAGTTGGTAAGATGCTTCCAAGATGCTCTTGCAGTAGCTGTAGAAGCAGGCTATCTTACAACAGAATCAGTCAAACCGTCGCTTGTAAGAGCACAGATGAATGCAAACAGATTAGCTACAGAAGCAGCATATTTGTCGCCTAGTACTATTGAGTTTGTTCTGTTGAGAGCACAAACCAAATGTTATATAGTAGCAAATGAGGTAAAGAAGAAAGGATATACCCCTCAATAATTTTCCAAATTACAGAAAAAATTCAGTACAATAATTTTTGGAATATGAAATCAACTTTGGTGTTTGTTTGTTCGTTCGTTAGTGAAAAATAGCAAAAAATTATTAACCAAATAAAGCTGACAGTCCTTCTAGAGCTGCTTCTTCTTCTTTTTCTTCTTTCTTCTCTTCTTTCTTCGCTTCTTCTTTAGGTGTGGTTCCTTCTGTTGGCCCAGTACCCGTTGCTGCTACTGCAGCGGCTGGTGCTACTGTAATGGGAGCTGACTTTAGGGCATCATCAATATTTACTTCACTTAAGGCTGCGACTAATGCTTTTATCCTAATATCGTCGGGAGTGGCACCAGTCGCCTTTATAACATTTTTAACATTTTCCTCTGTTATGTTTTGCTTCAACTTATGTAATAGTAAAGCCGCGTAAACATATTCCATGGCAGACGTGGTTAATCATGACTATAATATAAAACTTTCAAACGACTACAGAACTTTCGTACTCCTTGCCACAGCATAGAGATGGTCCTTAAGATCTTTTTCATAAAGTGAGTTCATTTTTTCAAGAAGTATTGCTCGTGAATGCAATCTTTCCTCTTCAGTATTTGCTCTTAGTACAGCAGCGAACATGTCTGGAAGATTCTCTCTTATCCATCCGTCTAGAACAAAGAACCGTCTTTCATTTATCCATGTAGTCTTGGATATATTCAGATCTATTTCTTGATCAAATCTTCCAGTTTCAACTCTATCAATTAACATAAAGATACAATTGTTCGGATCAGGATTATCAAGAACTTCTTTTGGTCTCCCTTTGCCACCTCCAGATTCTATACGCTCGATCAAGCCTATCGGGCGGATATAGGTTCCTTTCACTTGGAGTATATCTCTGATTATAGATTGAACCCTTCCGATAATTAGTTTATTGTAGCTCCCATCTTTTTGAACAACAAAAACATAGTCGCCTGTCTTGATTCTTCTCCTGCCAAACATATATGGTCAGTCTTAGCGAAATTATATATTACTTACTTATTATTATTCTAGGAGGTAAAAAGCGAACTCATATATATATATATATATATCTCATATCGATCAAAATCTTAAGATTTAACTTAATAGTTTTGTTTAATTTAAGGACTTGTGAAATATGCAGAAACTACATTTATTAATATAGACTACTATCATAAATATGATAAAATTTGCAAAGATTTGATGAATTAGACATGAGGATATTATCAGAACTGACTAAAGATGCGAGTATTTCTGTACCACATTTGAGCAAGAATCTCAATGTAAATGCCTCTGTTCTTTATAGTAGAATAAAACGTCTTGCAAAACGCAACCTGATAAAGAAATTTACAGTCATTGTAAATGAAGGTATGCTAGGCATCAATGTCAAGGCAACAGTCGGCATCAATAGAGATCCGAAGCTGAAGGATTCGATTCATTCAGAATTATTGAAAATTCCAGAGATTAGATCACTATCTGAAGTTACCGGAAGGTTTGACATGATGATTGTTGTAAATGCTCGTACTCTGGAAGAGTTACACAATGTTGTTATCGAACGTGTTGGCAAAATTGAAGGAATCCAAAATACTGAGACATTTGTTGAAATGCAGAGAACAGAAAAGGAACCAGTATATGTAGTTCAACCATCCCTCTCAAGATAGCAAATCACAAGATACGGCAAATATAGGTGTTCACGGCGTTCAATTATTGTAAAACAGATATGCTATACACTAGTAGAATGTTCTTATTTTATTAATGTTTACAAACCCCCTATTAAAATAAAGGCGAGTAGTTGAAGTATCTTCTCTTAATGATTATACAAATTATTAGACGTTAAATTCAAATAACGCTTCAAAGAATCTAACATGAATCTTTTTGGCTTTAGTTCAACGTAAAATTACTGAAATGATTCAGACAATGAAACTGGCAAAAAAGACAAGCAAAGATGATTATCTAACGCATTTGCGGCTAGTTCTTCTTGGTATGGGTGCAATTGGAGCTATTGCTTTTATAATTAAACTAATTGCGGAATTCGTCACCTTTTCTGGCAATGGTGGAAGATCCTAGAATAGTAAATAAATTTGTGGGTTTGCAACCCATTAATGGTTTCATATGATATACAGTCAGTAAAGTAACTGAAAGTAGAAAAGATTTACTAAGAAGAGATATAAAAATTAAAGTATATTTAATTTACTTACTGCCAGTATCAACTTGCAATAATTGAGATCCTCAGACCTATAATAGAATCTATCATCTCCTCATTTACCGTCTATAATAATCTGGAATATTCATTCTCATGATATTAAAGATGCTTTAATTCCTATACCTAGCAAAGTTATAATAATGCCTTTTTCTAGCTTTCTTGTTTCTCAAGGCGGATTTGAACAAAAGCATTAATAGTGTATTTCGCTACGGATAGCAAGTATTGGGAAAAAAGGAAATTGCTTATCTGTTTTCATCTGATCCAGATAGATATTATAAAGTTTCATTATTTGACAAATTCGGTTTCAAGCGACAGAATTGTATCAAATGTGGAAAGTTCTTTTGGGCATTAGTTGAAAAGGCATTTTGTCCTAATCATGAAAATTATACTTTCATAGGTAGACCTCCAACAAAAAAGCGTCTTGACTATATCAATGCATGGAAAAAAACTGAAGAATATTTTCGTTTAAATGGTCACTCAATAACAGCACGCTACCCTGTGGTATGCAGATGGCGCGATGATCTATATTTTACTATAGCATCCATTGTCGACTTCCAAAGGGTAATGGGAAATAAGGTCGTTTTTGAATTACCAAAAAATCCACTGGTTGTTCCTCAGATGTGTTTGCGTTTCAATGACATTGAAAACGTCGGTCTGAGTGGCAGGCATTATACCAGCTTCTGCATGATAGGCCAGACATGTATCGCAGATGCTCCTGGTGGATACTGGAGAGATAGATGCATTGAGTTGGATTTTGAAATGCTTACAAACGGACTTGGAATAAAAACAGATGAAATTACTTTTGTAGAAGATGTCTGGATGGGTTCAGGTACATTTGGTTATTCGTTGGAATATTTCGTGTGCGGACTTGAACTTGGCAATGCTGTTTTTACAGAGTTTGAAGGAGATGGGAATGATTACAGTGTAATGACAAATAAGATTATTGATATGGGTGCAGGACTTGAGCGATTTTCATGGATTACAATGGGAACCCCGACTAGTTACGACTGTTCATTTGGTCCAATCATAGGAAATTTAGCCGAAGTTACAGGAACTTCTCAAAATCCAGAAATTCTAGGCCAATATTTTGGAGCAGTATCTAGTAAACTCGATAACGTATCTGGAGACACCAAATCATTAAGATCTTTAGTTGCTAAAGAACTGAAGATATCAGATGACAAACTTGCAAAAATGATCATTCCTTACGAAGCAATTTATACTATTGCTGATCATACTCGCACATTATTGTTTGCCATCTCAGATGGAGCTCTGCCATCAAACGTAGGAGGAGGATACAATCTGAGGGTGATCTTGAGGAGAGCACTCTCAATTCTGAAAAGACTACATTGGAATGTAAAACTTGAAGATGTAGCTGATATGCACATCGATTACTTGAAACAGATGTATCCAGAACTCGAAGAGCACAGACAAGATGTCCGTACTGTCTTGCAGATTGAATCCAACAGATATATAGGCTCTAGGGAAAGAATGGAAGCAATTGCTACTTCTATTAAGAGTAGTAAAAAGAAAGTATTGATCGAGGATCTTCTTAGAATGTACGAATCTGATGGTATTACGCCTGATTTTTTGATAGAAACCGGAGCGATAGAAAATATACCGTCAGCTTTTTATACTAAACTCGCTGAACTTCATATAAACCAAAAAGCGGCACATTTTCAAAAACCAATTGATAATTTGGTAGGTCTTCCAGGTACTAGACTTCTATACTACGAAGACAACTCACTAAGTGAATTTACTGCTAAAGTTCTTCGGGTAGTGAACAAGAAATATATTATACTGGATCAAACAGCTTTTTATCCTCGCGGCGGTGGCCAAGAACCTGATACAGGAGAAATTAATGGCAATGAGGTTGTCGAAGTTATAAAACAGGAAGATATTGTAATCCATGAATTACGATATGCAAGCAGTGATTTCAATGAGGGCAAGCTCGTTCGTGGAATTGTAAATCGGCTGAGACGGAACTTAATCACTAAACACCATACTGCGACTCATATAATTAATAAGTCGGCTCAAATTAACCTTGGGTCATGGGTCTGGCAGAATTCTGCATTCAAGGAAGAAGATTATGCCAGACTTGATGTCACTCACCATTCTGCTCTTAATAGAGAAGAAGTTGAGAGAATCGAAAGGACAGCTAACAAGGTGATCAGACAAAATTTACCAGTCAAAATCCAGATAGATGACCGTGGAGATGCTGAACAGAAATACACCTTTAGAATATATCAAGGAGGCGCTGTACCAACCAACAATATCAGAATTGTAAATATTGAAGGATGGGATGTTGAGGCCTGTGGTGGAACCCATGTTAGTAAGACAGGTGAAATAGGACTGGTTAAAATTACAAGATCTGAAAGAGTTCAGGATGGCGTAGTCAGATTAGAATTTGTTGCTGGAGAAGCCGCAGTAAACTACATACAGAAGCAGGAAAATCAGCTTAACTCTATTGCGCAAATTTTAGGTTCAAGTAAGCAAAAGGTTGTTGAATCATTCCAAAAAAGTATACAGGATGTAGAAGAATTAAAGAAAAAAAATAAGATACTGCTCAGAAAAATTGCTCCTACGATAGCAAAATCAGTTTCTGCCGAAGCAAAGCAACTGTCATCTTTAGACGATATAAAACTCTACAGTCTATATGATGAAGAACTTGACTATGATGAGTATTTTATCGCAATAGGCGAAAAATCTATTGAAATAGATCCATTATTGATTTATGTTGCCGTGATCTTAAAAGGCCAAGGAATAAGAATTGTTGTGTTTGTAGGTGAAAGAGCAAGAAAAAAATTTAAAGCAGGTATCATAGCAAAACAACTTTCACTTCAACTAGGAGGCTCAGGAGGAGGTGATGATAGATTTGGACAAGGAGGAGCCAGCAAATTTCAAGGCAATATAAAGGAAGTTTTGCTTTCAGTAGAGGAAATAGTTATGAAAACTCTAGCATAATAATTATTAAGACAATATTGAATATGAATAATAACTTCGGAATAGACTGGGCTTCGGTTGAAAAAAAGTGGCGCGATAGGTGGGAGGAACAGAAGATTTTCCAAACCGACCCAGATTTTGGAAAGAAAAAATGTTTCATAACCGTTGCTTATCCCTATCCAAATTCTCCGCAACATATAGGACATGGAAGGACTTATACTCTCGCCGATACTCATGCTCGTTACATGCGAATGAAAGGATACAATGTGTTGTTTCCTATGGGCTTTCATTATACAGGAACACCTATTCTCGCCATGTCACGCAGAGTAGCAGCTGGAGATAAAGAACTAATAGATACTTTCCGTGATATCTATCATGTTAAGGATGAAACGATAGCAGGTTTTGTTGATCCAGTTAAGATTGCAAGCTACTTTCATAATGAAATCAAACTTGGCATGACGGAGATGGGATTTTCTATAGACTGGAGACGAGAATTTACCACTGTGGATAAGTTATATTCAAAATTCATTTCATGGCAATTTAGAACTCTACTAAAAAAAGGATTGATAGTCCAGGGTTCTCATCCAGTTGGTTGGTGCCCAAATGACCAAAACCCTGTTAGCCAACATGATACCATTGGCGACATTGAGCCAGACTTTAACGAATATACTCTAATTAAATTCAACTTTGACGGCTACGTTATCCCAGCCGCTACACTGAGGCCAGAGACGATTTACGGTATAACTAATCTGTGGGTTAATCCAAAAATCGAATATGTTAAAATCCATATTGATAATGAAAAATGGATTGTAAGCAAGGAGACCATCAGAAAATTGGAATTTCTAAATCATACGATAGCAATACAGTCTACAGTAAAGGGAAGAGATTTAGTCGGAAAATACGTTGAGAACCCAATTAACCAAGTTTTAATTCCATTATACCCTGCATCATTTGTAAAAGCTGATAGTGGCACAGGAATTGTAATGTCGGTTCCAGCTCATGCGCCATATGACTACGTAGCTTTAGCAGATCTAAAGCATGATATCTCAATTCAGAATGAATTTGGATTAAGCACTGTTAACGTAAATCCTGTAAAGATAATTAATTCCCAGACATACGCAGTAACGGAAAAAGGAATAGCCGTAGAGCAAATCATAAGGAAATTTAATATAAAGAATCAGGAAGATCCGCAACTTGAAAAGGCTACTAATGAGTTATACTTTCAGGAGTTCCACAGCGGAATTATGTTGCAAAATACAGGCAAGTATGCAGGCATGTCAGTAGCTGAAGCAAAAGAAAGAATAAAGAGAGAAATTATCACATTAGGTTATGCTGATACAATGTTTGAATTGGTAAATAAACCTGTTATATGCAGATGTGGCACCGAATGTGTAGTCAAGCTTTTGGATGATCAATGGTTTCTAAATTATGGTGATGAAAAATGGAAAGAGTTAGCACATGAATGCATCAACAAAATGGACATAATTCCAGAAGATATTAGAGAAGAGTTCAACTATATAGTTGATTGGTTAAGAGAAAGAGCATGTGCAAGAAAATCCGGACTTGGTACTAAATTGCCGTGGGCTAAGGATTGGATAATTGAAAGTCTCTCAGATTCTGTTATCTATATGGCTTATTATATAATTGCAAAATATGTTAACGATGATAATAATTATTCAAACTTTCTTGATGGTATAAATGATTCCTTCTTCGATTACGTTCTTCTAGGAAATGGTAATGCGATGCAAATTGCCACTGATTGCAAAATTCCTATTGCATTAATAGAGCAGATAAGAAATGAGTTTTGTTATTTTTATCCAGTAGATTCACGACATTCTGGAAGAGATTTGGTTCCAAATCATCTGTCATTCTTTGTTTTTAACCACGTCGCAATTTTTCCTAGAAAGGATTGGCCAAAGCAAATCGTCGTCAATGGCTCTGTGCTGATGGAAGGAAAGAAAATGTCAAAATCACTTGGCAATATTATTCCATTGCGTACTGCTATCAAAGATCACACTGCCGATGCAATTCGTTTAGCGATACTAAGTTCTGCAGAGCTTTTACAGGATGCTGATTTTTCATTTGATGCAGTTAATGGAATTAAGGTTAAGTTACGTGATATCTATGAGATGGGGAGGGATTACTCGATGAAGAACTTACAGACACAAAGAACTAAGTCAAAAATAATAGAATTGGAGGACCGATGGCTTATTAGTAGACTGCAGCATATCGTTGCAGATACTACCACATCCATGGATAAGTTAAGGGTTAGAGAGGCATTAAACAATATACTGCATTCACTTGAAAAAGATTTGCAGTGGTATAAGAAGAGAGTAAAGGCCAAAAGGCGGGAAGATTCAGTTAGTACTATTCTGTCAGTTTTTCTTGACACTCGCATACGGCTTCTTGCTCCATTTGCTCCATTCACAAGTGAAGAGGTCTGGGAGAGAATGGGAAATTCATCAACTTCCATTATTTTTGCTGGCTGGCCGATAGCAAACGAGGATAAAAAGGATCCGATAGCAGAAGAATCGGAACAACTAATTATGAATATCATATCAGATCTTCAATATATCGTTAAACTCACCAAGATTGTCCCGACTAAGATCGTGATTTATACTTCATCATATTGGAAACGAAAGCTCTATCAAAAGATTCTTGCATGTATATTATTAGAAGGTAAAATTAACTTTAATGATGTCATGAAACAACTGATCAGGGCAGATACAGAAGTAGCAGCTAAGGCAAAAGGGAATCCAAATTTAGTGAAGAAAATGATAGAAGATATCCTGTCGAATCCAATTGAGGCAAGAAAAAGGCGGATGAGCATGCTAGACTTTGAAGAAACCCTCTCTATCAGTGATGCCAAAAATTTATTATCTATAGAATGTGGAAATGCTCAAGCCCAAGTAAGTATTTATCCAGAGGACTCAAATCTGGAAAAATATGATCCAAAATCAAAAGCACAAAGTGCTAGGCCATTTAAGCCTGCAATATACATCGAATAGCTATCGATAATTATTATTTTTTCTCCTTTTTGCAATAACGATTGACGAAATCATATA
This sequence comes from Nitrososphaeraceae archaeon, assembly GCA_035640055.1. Classification (GTDB taxonomy): domain Archaea; phylum Thermoproteota; class Nitrososphaeria; order Nitrososphaerales; family Nitrososphaeraceae; genus DASQWW01. The sequence continues at coordinate 12,868 of DASQWW010000033.1, forward strand.
TAATGAAAATCCTCCAATAGCCATAACCAAGCCATAAAGAGGGATTGCTGCTGGAATTTTTAGATAACTTCCTAACGCTACCAACATCGCTCCCACAAACAATAATGCAAGCCCTGCACGAGAAGATGCGGGTATTCGAACTTGCTTTGGCATGGCTTTATCGCTTATATAAAAATGTTGGCACTAATATCAATTTTTGGTCAATGTTTTTATTCTGCGTCACTATTTCGTTGATATCTTATGAAAATTGCAGTGGTTGGTATAGGAGTCGCAGGAGCATATCTTATGAATAGATTAAGTGACGATCATGATATCTACGTCATGGGTTTTGAAAGAATGTCTGAAACACAACACGATGCTGTTTGCGCATGGGCAACATGCGAAAATGTAATGTCACCTTTAGTAAAAAATTGTGGTCTAGATTTTAGTGAGTATATTTTACATAAAGGAAGACATATGAGCATGCATCTTGGAGATCATAATAATAGTAATAGCATCGATATTCGGCTGAAGGGAATGGTTGTCTATGACAAGATCAAGCTAATTCAAGACATGATAGAAGGTACAAAAATCCAATTTGGTAAAGCACCAAACAAGGAGAATCTTGAATCAGATTTTGATATGATAATTGATTCAACAGGATTTCATCGAAATTATCTTCCAAGGTTAGAAGAAGAAATGTGGATCCCTTGTGTTCAATACAAGGTAAAATATGATATCAATAATTGTCCATTCGATGATTTTTACCTAAAGGCATTTCCTTCAATGACGGGTTATTTCTGGTATTTTCCTCTCGGAAATGGCTATGCACATATAGGAGCAGGGGACTTTAAAAGTAAACAGAATAACAAGTTTGTCAATGATTTTTTAAAAAAATACAGATGTGAAATAATAAAAAAAGTAGGAAGACCAGTTCGAATTAGTCCGCCTACAAATTGTGAACCGTTTACTGATAGTAGAAAATCAGTTGGTGTGGGTGAATCTATAGGTACTGTTTATCCACTACTCGGCGAAGGAATAATCCCAGCGACGTGGTGTGCCGAATTGTTAGTTCAACATTTGAATAATATACAGGAATACAGGAAAGCTGTTTTAAAGAAATTTAAAATCTATACAGTAGCCTTTAAGTTTATCCAACTAAAGATAACAGGAAAATTCAGTATAATAAAACATGTACCTGACATGCTGAGGATATATAATCACATGAAAGCTGAAGAGGACCGTTATGGGATGGAAGTCAAAATAGCAAATATGATGAAAGTTTCAAAAGTTTAGCTTTCTTTCTATTTGTTCTATGTCATCTATAAAAGCAAAGAAAGTTAAAAGATTCATAGCCGTGCTTTCTATTATGCTTAGGATTAATGAATTAAGAATTAATGTCATAAATGACTCCGTAGTGGCTGTATTATTATTATTATTATATGTTCATCATATTCTGACTTCATCTAGCAATTTCATCTTCAATTCTAGCTCAATAAAATAAGAAAGCTGCTGAATGTACGTTTATCAACATAATAATATAATAATGATAATAATTCTTCTATGGAATATTAATTAGACTTCTAATAACTTGCTTTCATCAAATGTTTTTGAACCATACCAACAATATCTGAAATAATCCAAGCACCACTCATGAAACAAGGAATCTTTACTGCAAAACATAGAATTCATATCTGTTTCACCTTTCAATGTAGGAAACATCACACTAGCCTGTTTTTCATTTAAAACTACCGCCACATATATTTTGTCAATCATTCTTCTTTCAACCGATCCTTTTTTCAACAATTCGTAGAAACCACTATTCTTCAGAAGATCCGTACGCCTTTTTGGGACAATTGCTTTCTTAGGTAATATGTACTTAAATTGTACACCATCGTCTTTTATTTTTGGCATTATAGTTTGGATTAAATCAAGTGGAATCTGTGGTAACATTGCAAATATATATTCAGTCGACTCATTGTAAAGCTCCTTCCAACGCTCAATAACTGCTACAAAACTTGGACAAAATTCACAATCGTCCAAAGCACCAATTCTTTGAATAAATTTCATTGGAATGTCGCCAAAAATATGATCTGAAAAATAATCTTTATTTCTAGAGAGAAAGTTAATCGTGGGGATCTGTTTTATGATCGTATTTCCAAAAGTTGTTAGAGAAAAATTTCCTTGTGAGTCTTTCTCGATCAGCCCAGCATACATTAATCTGTTGACGTTTCTATGAACTTCCTGCATGGTAACGTTCAGATATTTTGCAAGTTTCGAAAGGTTAGTACTTTGTTCACTTAACTTAAATAATATTGATATCCTTTGCTCGCTAGCAAGCTCGATGAAGGTTTGCTCAGTATTTCCAAAAAAAAGACTTCCTGCATTCGTGCTAAGATTATCTTTACTCTCTGAATTCATATCTATATAGACATTTTTATGACATATACACTTTTTCAAACTGTGAGTTGGTAACAAATATTTTTCGCATACAAGGCAAAAGGTTCTATTTATTAGGATATATGTGAATGTCTCTTTCTTAATCGAGTTTTCAAAGTCAGCACCTATATAATTTTGGCATATCTTTAAATTGTTTTTTTGGAATAGTAGTAGTAATTGAACTAATTCACTTAGTCACAATTATAAGATAGCTTTGGAGATTGAACTTAAATGAGCGATGATATTACTCGTCAGCAGTCCGCAACGGAGGAAAAAATCAACGAGATGGTTCAGCAGTCCAGAATCCTTGAGGCTTATATGAATGATATTATTAATCGTGAAGCAACAATTACCAGGTTAATGGAAGAGGCTCGTCTTGCTTCAAATGCTGTTCAAAATATTGCAGATGAATCAGACATCGAATCTCTGGCATCTGTTGGAATAGGAGTTTATATGAAAGCTTTAATTCCTCCTGTAAAGAAACTGCTAATAAATCTGGGAGCAGGAGTAGCTATAGAAAAAAGTAGGGAAGATACTTTAAATTATATCGAGTCTAAAATTAGAGAATTTGAAATTGCGTTAAGGCAACTTGTTAACCAAAAGCAACAAATAGAAACGCGTATGGAACAAATTCAGAACCAGATTAATCAGATGTTAAAGCAAGCTCCTGCACAATCAGGGTCCTTTCGTAATCATACTAGTGGCCAACCGCAATCTCATTAGGTTGAAAATAAATGTTTGATAAGCTCAAAAAGGCCTTTACAAATGCGACAAAAAGTATAGCTCAGAAAGAACTTTCTGAAAAAGATCTTGATAACAATTTATTTGATTTACAGCTTGCTTTACTGGAAAGTGATATTGCACAAGAGGTAATCGATGACTTCTCTCAAAAATTGAAGGGGGAATTACTAGGGCTAAAACTTGAAAAACGACAAACTACAGAGGATGTAATCAGATCAAAGTTTCACAATGCTCTAGAAGAGATGTTTATTAAAGCGGGAAAAATAGATTTGATAGAGAAAATTAAGTCAAACAGAGAAGAAAATAGAAGAGAACGTCCATTTGTTATCGTATTTCTAGGAATTAATGGAACTGGTAAGACTACAACTGTTGCAAAGATAGCTCATCTATTACGAAAAAAAGGTTTTTCTGTAGTCTTGGCCGCAGCAGATACTCATCGCGCAGGTGCAATTGAACAATTAACTCGACATGCAGAAAGATTATCGTTAAAGGTTATTGCACAAAATTATGGAGCAGACCCTTCTGCAGTTTGCAGAGATGCAGTTGAATATGCAAAAAAACACTACATTGATACTGTATTGATCGATACAGCTGGCAGAATGCAAACAGCCAAGAATCTAATGGATGAAATCAGTAAAATTATCAGGGTAGTAAAGCCAGATATGAAATTATTTGTAGGTGATTCATTGGCTGGAAATGATACTATTAATCAATCAACTGAATTTTTCAAATATACTAATTTTGACGGTGCCATATTGACTAAGATAGATGCGGATGCAAAAGGTGGAGCAGCAATTTCGATAGTTCATATGACTTCAAAACCAATAGTCTACTTAGGCGTGGGGCAAAATTATGAAGATATAATACCATTTGATTTCGATAAGTTCCTTGAATCAATATTTGGTGATGCCAAAATAATTTATGAGGATTTAATTGAGACGAAAAAAGTTTCTGGACTTTTGAGGGAACCAATACCCAGCAATGCAACTTATAGTGTAAAAGAACAACAGAAGCAGGCATTAAGTTCACTAGGAGTATTAGATAACGCTAGTAAAATGACTGAAGAAGAAGAAGAAGCGAGAGTTCAAACTTCTATATCCACATCAAAACTCATATCTAAACCATCGGAACAGCCTACCTCAACTTTGATCCCAAAAGAAAATCAAAAGAAGGGACCTTTAGGAGATGAGGTGGAGAAGAAATTTGAAACCAATTCTTCTTCAGAAAAGTCTTCAGCTGAATCAATTTCAAGTCAGTTAGGCTCTTCTGCAAACGATAAACATCATGATCTCCAGGCAGTGAAGGTCGAAAAGAAGAAGAAAGGTTACTTTAATAGTTTGTTTAGCCGAAAGGACAAAGACAAAAAGGCAAAAATACAAGGTGAAGATGATGATGATGATGGCAAGAAGGTAGGAGTAACAGAAGAAGCAATAAAATCCGAGAAAGATCATGAAGAAAAAATGAAAAATGAAAAGGATTCAAAAAAGTATAAAGAAAATACAGAAGAAATGCAAAAGAGGCGAGTAAAAGACAATAACATAATATATCTTTCGGATGAAGATGTTGAAGACTTACTTAAATAACAAAGACGTCCTCAGTATACAGGATCTAAATTCAAAGGAACTTTTTTCGATTCTGAATCTTGCTACTAGCCTTAAAAGAAAACAGAAGAAGGGGAAAATGAGCCCATTATTGAAAGGCAAAGTCCTTGGATTGATTTTCCAAAAACCTTCAACGAGAACCAGAGTAAGTTTTGAGGCGGCAATGTTCCAACTGGGAGGAAATACTATGTACCTTAATGTTAATGATCTCCAATTATCACGAGGCGAATCGGTAGAAGATACTGCTCGAACATTATCGCTATATCTAGATTGTATTGTTGCAAGGCTTTATGATCATAACTATGTTCAGAGGTTAGCTGAGTCTGCGTCGCTTCCAGTTATAAATGGACTTTCTGATTTTTTCCATCCATGTCAAATACTAGCTGACCTTCTTACAATACAAGAGCACAAGAAAAAACTAAAAGGATTGAGCCTTGCATGGATTGGTGACGGAAATAATGTTTGCAATGACTTATTATTAGGTTGCGCAAAGACCGGAATAAATATGACAGCTGCCTGTCCAAGAGGTTATCAACCAATAGAGGAGGTGGTTAGACTAGCAAAACAAGAAGGGAAAAAGACTGGAGCTGAAATAGCAATTATTGAAGAACCAACAGCGGCTGCCAGAGATGCTGATGTTGTAGTAACTGATACATTCATTTCGATAGGAAAAGAAGAAGAAAGGAGAGCTAGGGAGTTAGTTTTCAATTCAAAGTATCAGGTAAATTCAGATCTTCTCACACAAGCAAAGGAAGATGTAATCTTTATGCATTGTCTTCCTGCGAAGCGGGGCCTAGAAGTAACGTCACAAGTAATAGATGGAAAAGCCTCAGTTGTGTGGGATGAGGCTGAAAACAGATTACATGTTCAAAAAGCACTTTTGTACATATTGATGAAAAATAAATAAATAACAATTTTTCTAAGCATCATTTAATACTTTAGACATATTGAAGTTTGATATGCTAAAGTTAACCTTATTAATAGTTGCTTTCTTGTTAGTAAAGAAGATAGATGAAATTGTTTACTTGATTCCAATAACCTAACAGAATTGGTATAGTTAATCATTTGATTGTAATATTGTGACACTAAAAAATGCCTACCCTTTTTCGTAACGGGTTAAATCGTTCATCTTTGTCTTCAGACCTCATTGTCTTGAAAAATTATATGATGGTATTCTACATCTACTAATAACAACATTAGTGTTTATTAGTAAGACCTTTAGACATACCCTGCTATTAAAATTTTAATAATGTCAAGGGCTTAAAAGTCTAGTACATATGTTTGAGATAGATTAAGGATAATAATAGTAGTAACTTATTATGAACCATAGAATTATCCATTGGTACTCGCTATCTGTCTGTCTATGCATCTGTGTCTATCTAGCCGATAATATTATACAAAAGGACAATAAAGAGACAATATATAAACATGTTACCTGTAATTAGTAACATGTATTTCACTACTATTTATTTTCTAATAATTTCAATGAATTAAAAAAGAGTAACAATTACGTTAATCCGTATATAATAATAATACAGAGTTTAAAAACATACAAAAAATGAATTACGCAATAAAAACTCTAGCAATAAGAGTGGTAATGCTAGCAGTAGTAGTACTAGTCGTCACAATTAATATACAAACAGCAGCCGCAGCTACGTATCTTACTGAGGGTACCATAGATGGAATAAGGAAGGGTACAACAGATGGAATGGATAATGCTAGAGAAAAAACCGCAACGGTTTTAGGATTCCACCAGAAACTAAGCAATAACTGCAGTGGATTTGAGGTTTGTACCAACACAGCTACTACTAACACACACGGGAGGTAGCTGCTGGTTAAGCAGCCTAGAAGGTATTGACAAAATTAATACAATCTCTCTCTCCCTCTCTTTTTCTTTCATAAAAATAAAAAAGGAGATTCTATCATCAGCTTTTGCGGCTTATTTTCCTTGCATTGTTACTATACCATCTGGTTTTTCTTCTTTTACTCCTATTTGATGATGAAGCAGCGTTTACTAACTTCAAGTCTTAGTCCTATATCGATCAAATGTTTTTGACACAATACTTGTATTCTACTACATCTTTCCCTACCAAATTTTGTCTTAATGCCGTCTAGAGTTATTATTTTATTTAATATAAAATTACAAAAGGTTATAGATGTAAATTAACTTTGTTAAGTAATACTCTTTAGCGCAGATGAAATAATAGAACTGATGAGATAGTGTATGTTAGACTCCTTAATTCTACAGGTACTTGATTG
>DASQWW010000034.1:0-8988 GCA_035640055.1 Nitrososphaeraceae archaeon
TTGTCCTATCATGTGTTCTTTCTTTATTGTTAAACTTTTATTACCGAGAGTTTTGTGTGTTCTATTAATTTCATTATCCTATTTTTTTCTTTTCCAAGCCCTTTCCAATCAATTATCATATGAGTTATCCTTTCTATACTCTTATCAATCATTTGATTTATCATATCCTCGTCAATTGATGGCAAGTTATGTTTGGCGGCAACAAATGCTAGACCAAATTCTGACTCCAACAACAATTTGTTAAACTTTAAAGGATAGTGTGTTCCTCCAAGACCTATTGCAACTTTTTTACATTGCCCCAAGCCGTTTTTACTAATATTTAATAGAGAATCGCATACAACAGAAGAGGCCTTTCTATCAACCCACTGACTATATTCTGAACCAATTTCTACAAAAAGGACAGGCTTTTTTAGAGATGTAGGTCCATGATGTGTTGCCTCTATAACAATATTATAACCAGGAACTGCTGACTTTACAGTTGCAATCTCTTTAAGATAAGACTTTTGTAGATATGGATATGATACTGCTAGCTGTTTTGGATTCCCTCCATAAGGGTTGTCTCCATAATTGCCAGTGCCATGGCAGGTTAGCGCAGGAATGCCCCTTTCAGATCTATGTTTTGAAAGAAATATATATACAGAGAATTTATTGTTCCAAAAATCTATTTCATCTAAATTTTCTAGATCTAGCAAATTTTTGTTGGAAACATAGAGTTTAACGTTCTTATAAGTATTTGATTGAAGGATGTTACTATCACTTAGGGAAAAACCTCTGTTTTTTCTTAGGTAATTTACCATATTCATACTTGCTAAATCCTGTTCTGAAGCAACAAAAGTATAGTAATAATCCACTGCGTAGAAGTTTCAGAATAATATGTATTTAAGATTAGTTGCCTTATCTAAAGGACTATAAGTTATATAGACTGAAAGTAATATTAAATGAGGCTCTCCGATGCTAGAAGGGATCATTATCGCAAATTAGCCAAGGATAAAGGCTATCGCAGTAGATCTGCATACAAGCTTTTACAGCTAAACAATTCTTACCACATTTTTAGACAAGGGGACAAGGTTATTGATCTCGGTTCTGCACCTGGTGGCTGGCTTCAGATAGCAAAAGAAAAAGTTGGTACTTGTGGCAGAGTTATTGGAATAGATATCAAAGAGTTAGAGCCTATCGATGATATAATAATTTTTCGTAGAGATATAGAGGATCAAACAATAGTTGATGAAATCATTGGCATTCTTAACTGCAAAGCGGACATAGTTCTGTCTGATCTCTCTCCTAATGTGAGTGGAATTTGGGATATTGACCATGCTAGGCAAATTTCTCTAACAAGAAACGCCTGGACTTTAGTACAGAAAGTGTTGAAAAAAGGTGGCACTGCAATTTTCAAGGTTTTTGAAGGAGAACTGCTGAATCGGCTTAAACGTGAACTCAGTACTGATTTCGATAAAGTATTATTGACCAAGCCTGATGCAAGCAGACAGAAGAGCAGCGAATTATATATTATCTGTTTGAGTTTTAGAGATAAGTATTAGTCTCAAATTTTAATGATCACACAATCAACTCGGACTAACACAAAAAGATTTAATAAACTTTAGTAATGAATGAAGGAAGGTGATGTTATATTATATGACAGCGTTAACTATAACCTCATCTTTACTATTGATATAACCGTTGGCGATAAATCTTAACTTATAGATTAAGGCAATCAGAATTATCTTCCTGCATTTTGTCAACTATTTTCGTCATATAGCAATTTTAATTCGTCAAAACTTAATTTTGAACCCGACTCTAATTTTTTCTTTGCTGCTTCCTTTACTTTGAAAAGTGCATCATTAGGAATAGTTTGTCCATACTCTTGTCGTTGCTTTTTCCTCATTTGGGACATTCTGTCAAGGCGTGAGTTTATTGTATTTAGCTGAGATAGAGTTTCTTCATATTTCTTTAGATAAGTTTCACGCTCCGTACTAAGATCCCGCTTGGAATTGAATAAACTATCTATTTTATTATTACATTCTTTAATATTTATCTGTAGAGATACTCGTTCTTCTTCAAGCAATCTTATCGATTTACTAATGTTATCAGATTGTGTTCCGAGTTGTAATAATTGTTCTTTTATAGTACTTATTACCTTTATTGCTTCTAGTTTCATTGAAGCATCCTTTATCCTAGAAAGGATTTCATTCTTTTCCTGTTCATTTTTGTATTGTCGTTGCTCTATTAAATTTTGATTTGATCTAATAATTTGAATTAGATCGTCTTCTCTTTCACTTGGTTTTCTTGATTCGATTACACTAAGGAAATTCTTAGACTGAGAAATCTTTTCGCTAATAGCAAGCAATTGAGAGTTCCTAGATTGAATTTCTGTTCTAATCTGTTTTGATCTCTGAATTAAAGTATTGAAAATATCTTTTCGTTCATGAATATTATCATTTATTGGAGGTAATCGTACTCTATCAATGTTAATGATCTTATCAGTTAATTCCTTCATATATATAGACAATTTACGTTTTACAGAGACTAGATCATCCCATCCCAATGATTCTAAATTGTCAATTCTCTCTTGATTTATGGTGGTCAAATGAAATCGCCTCCCTCTCCTATGTAATTGAGAGATCATAGCATAAAAATATACTGGAGTAGATACAAGTCCAGCAACAGAGCAGTTAAGGATCAAGTAATTTGTTATCCTTTAATTTATACCTGTAAAGATGTTGCCCAACCTTATTTTCCTTGAGTAACATTATACCATCTTTCGATTCAGCAGAATATACGATAAGTGCTACACGACAACTACAAAACTTCTCTTTTCATTTCTTCACCTCACATTTTATTAGGTAATTTTCGAAAAAGGCCGCTTTATAATGTTAAATTCTCATTTTTATTAGTTGTTGCTTCCTCTCCTGGTTCTTTTCCTTTTTTATTAAAATTGTCTTCTTCGAGTTAGAGATTCTTTAAATTCTTAAGCCTCATCATGTCCTTTGCGAAAAAGATAACTTTAATTTCATATATTTGATTGTTTACAACCTAGTCATACCTTGTACTACCTAGCATTTGTGAGTACATTTGGTTTATTTCATAACGATGGGTTGATAAAAATAATATTTCCGTGGTATTTGCTGTGCTGTAATCTACTAATCTTCTATTATAATTATGGCTGAGAAAGAAATTTGTGCCTAGGAAAATTCCTAGACAAGTTCTCTACCTTTTTTTCTTTTTTGGCTTTGTTTTTGCTGCTTTTTTGGCTGGTTTCTTGCTAGCTGTCTTAGCCTTTACGACTGTTGTTTTGCCGCCTCCACCAATTTTGAACATCTTAGTACCACATACGGTACATGTTCCAGATGTAGCACTTCTACCATTCTTCATTATGACTCGCTTTTCTCCTTCCATATCTCTAGTTGTTTTACATTTTACACAATATGCTTGTGTTGCCAACTTGACCTACTGCTTGTCGCTAGGATATAAGAATAGCTCTACTCTGATACTTGTAATTGTCCACTTTAAATACCCTTAGATTTTTTTACATTACTTGGTTTCTAATTATAAAAGTATCGTAAAAAACTGTCTAGAATTTATAATTGGATAAATATAAGTGACAAGCTCAAGGTTTGCACTCAAAACCTCTTTCGAGCATATCGATGCTCTATATTTTGTAACCAGATTGAAGTATATAGCAGATTATGGAAAGAAATAGTAGAATATAATTAGCAGTAGTCGGATTAATATTGCAGCTGGAGTAATGTCAACTAATAATTAAGAGAGAATTTTTTTTCGGCTAGTTGTAATTTTTCCTTATTTCCGTAACGTTGAATAAATTGCAATAACTTTTTTTTTGCTTTTCCCTCTTTTATAGCAGATCTTGCAATAAGAGTTCCTTCTTTTAGATCCTTTGCAATTTTGCCAATGACAAGAGCAGCTGAAGCATTCAAAACCACAATGTCTTCTTTCTCCTGGTTAGCAACACCATATATAACTTGCAGTGTATCTCTAATTGAATCTTCTTTAGAATGTATGATAATTTGCTCTGGTTTGGCGATCATCATATTTAGAATCTTTGGATTAAGCCTAATTCGCTTGATCTGTTTTCCACTAATCCATATAATGTCATTTTCGCATGTATTAGAAAGCTCGTCAAATCCATCATAAGCATGTACTAACATCACTTCGTCTACATCCGTGTTCTGCATAGCAACAGCAATAGTATCAAGTAACGAAGGTTCAAAAACACCTATCACTTGACCTGAAATATTGGTACAAGGGTTGCATAACGGACCTATAATGTTGAACACAGTTCTTATGCCTATTGTCTTTCTTGCAGAAGAAACATTGTACAGTGAAGGATGAAATTTGGGAGCATATAAAAAACCTATACCAATATTCTCAATTGCTTGGGAAACAATGGCGGAGGGAGAATTCAAATCTAATCCAATATATTCTAGAAAATCTGCACTACCACAAAGTCCTGATACAGATCTGTTTCCGTGTTTTGCCACTTTACATCCTGCAGAGCATGCAACTATCGCAGCCGCAGTACTAATATTGAAGGTTTTTATTGTATCACCTCCTGTTCCACAGGTATCAATTAAAGGTCCAATAACTTTGGGTGTAATTCTTATAGCATGTTTCTTAATGCTTTGAAGAATTGCTCTAATCTCATCGGATGTTTCACCTTTCATAGATAGTGCCACTAGGAATGATGCAATGGAGGCCTCAGAAACTTTGCCTTCAAGGATTAAATCTATTGATTGATAAATTTCATTTTCAGACAAGTTTGTTCTTGAAGCTAACTTTCGTATAATTAGTTGAATATCAATAAATTGACTACTCATCTCTTCACCATTGAGATGAAATTGAGTAGTATCTTTGGCCCTTCTCCCGTTAAAATTGATTCTGGATGAAATTGTATACCTTCTATTAAATATTCCTTATGCCTTATTCCCATTATTTCACGATCATCAAGCGATCTTGCAGTAACTTCAAGGTTGTTCGGAATTTTCTTTGGGTCTGCGACCAAAGAATGATAACGAGTGGCCTTAAATGGATTACTAATACCTTCAAATAATCTGCTAGAACTATACTCAATTGTGCTTATTTTTCCATGTCTAACTCGCTTTGCATTAATTACCTTACCTCCAAATGCATTAAATATTCCCTGATGCCCAAGACAAATCCCAAGAATTGGTACCTTAGGTCCTAGTTCAGTTATAATATCAGTACAAATTCCGAAACGGTTCCGATCTGCTGGATGACCTGGCCCTGGGGAAATGGCTATTGCATCAGGGCTCATCTTTTTAACCGAATCAATAGAAATTTTGTTATTTCGAATTACGGTAGGATCAGTTTTAAGCTCACCAAATAACTGAGCGATATTGTATACAAACGAATCATAATTATCTATTATAAGTATCCTCATTAGACTTCATACTTGCTAAGAGGTTTTATAGAAGGTAAGTTGACATAGATCAAATAATGCCGCCTGTTCACAAGATCTCCTTTTATATTTTGAAATTAATTATATTTAAACATCAGTGTATATCTATTACCATTATGTAGTATAGTTGGTTTTCTATTTTTCTTAGAGAATGAATCGAGTTAAAAAGGTGACAAATATTGATATAATAACAAAAAATTATATAAACACCTTTAGTAAATAGAAGCGAGAACACACATCTTGTCTATCCTTTTTGGCTGTAACTATAGGTTATCAAGTCAAAAATTCAGGAATATATATAAAATATTGAGGCTATTTTCAGCTTAATTCAAATTGTGATGTCTGGTGGTTAAAGTATTCATAAATGGTTATGGTAATATCGGTCGTAGGCTTGCTACTGCACTTTCAGCAGATAAAGAAATTCAATTTATTGGTATTGCAAAATATACTGCTGATGAGAAAACTGAGGAAGCTTTGCAGAGCAAATTTGATGTCTATATCCCTGAAGGAGCAGAAAAACAGTTCAAGGAAAAAGGCTACCATGTAACAGGTAGTATTCCTGAAGCTGTAGAGCAAAGTAATCTTGTAATAGATGCTGCGAAAGAAGGTGGTGGTTATGAAAATAAAGAAAAAATATACAAACCAATGAAAAAACCTGCTATCTTTCAGGGTGGAGAAGACAGATATGGAGAACATTCTGTAGCAGACATGATTCATAATTCAAGGGTAAATTATGAAAAAGCTGCAGGTAAAACTTACGCTATTCAAGGCAGTTGCAACGTTTCTGGTATTGGCAGGATAATGCAGCCTTTGATTGAAAATTTCGGCGACCAAATAAAGAGATATGATATCATTCTGATTAGAAGATGGGCCGATCTTGAGGATTCAAAGGAGGTAAAAGATTCAGTTGAATGGGACAGATCCCCTCATCATCAAGAGGATGTTAAAGATTTCATACCCATGGCTCCACTTTATATTGAAGCTTACAAAGTTCCTTCAAGGATGATGCATCTACATCAAATGGCAATTCGATTCAATAGCAAGATCCCAAATAAGGACAAGATAATGGAAATATTCCGTAACGAATTTGGGGTGGCTATATTGAATTCCGTTAAAGGAACGGCTGATATTAGAAAAAAAGCTATACAGCTTGGCTTTCAACATGGCGATACAAATATGGTGCATATTCATGAGGAAATGCTTAAAATTCAAGATGACACTGTTAAGATTTCATATTCAGATGATCAGACTGGTATGGTGATCCCAGAAAACCATCTACTACTACAATCGATGATTTTCCACCGCCCTAAAGAAGAGGCAATTAGGAAAACTGATAATTTGTTTCAAATAAGCAAAAAAAGAAAAATACTCGAGGAACTATTCAAATAAAAATCTATATTATAGGGCTTTCACAATATATTATTGGAATTTACATTGTAAAAGCATATTAATGGACTATCTCTAAAAAAGCTGCAGAATAAGTTCTACAACCTTTTCATTCAATATATAAATAAATTAATATAATTTATTAGAACTGATCAATATTTTTCTAGTGATTTGCTTTATTTTTTACTATCTAAGACCCTCAAGATATCCATCTTGCTTTAGTTTATCTTCATGGGCTGCGATATATCTCCACACAATATCAGCTTTATCAGATTGAAAATCCCATGGAGCAATCAGCACCAAATCGTTGTCTCGAATCCACATCCTTCGTTTAATTTTTCCACGAATTCTGCAAGTCCTTACCTTACCATCGGTACATTTAACAATGATATTATCTCCTCCTACCAGTTTGATAACACGACCTAGTAATTCGCCTTTTTGTGGTAAGACTTCTTCCTTTAGATTTGATTCATTGAGCACTTTTCTTTTGCCTAAATTAAAAACCCACCAATTCAGATCTTTTAGGGAGATAAAAATGTACTGAGGATATCATCAGAACACATTCTTTTCCTTTTAAAAAATTAAGGCATGTGAAGGGTTGGTTAATTTATTATAATTCCAGTTGCATAGGTCATAGCAGCTGTTTCCTTAATCTTATGATGATTTGTATTATATAATGTTATAAATTAGATTCTATCTATAAGCAATTAATTAAGAAAGTCAAATATGCCCCTGATGAGCTAGATATATAATAAGTTGGTAAAGCAACTCTTTCAAAAAATATGTGATAAAGTAATTTCATTAGACTCCTCCGTTAGATTTGCAGGGATTGCAGATGAAGACGGTAAGTTGCTAGCGACTTCAGAACGAAAAGGTCTAAGACCCCTATTAACACCAGAAGAAAGAGCTCAATATGCAATTACTGCTGCCACACGCCAGTATACAAGGCTCAGATGGGAATATCTTTTGGGTAAAATTAATTATGCTAGCTCGCACTATGCTAAACTAATTCGTGCAACTATTCCAATTACAGATATCAATAGCCGACTTTCATATGTATTATTATTATCATTTGATGTCGATACAGATAATACACACGAAATTATAATGAAAAAGATAATTCCATTGGTTAGGAAAAATACAAATCGACTTCTGAAGGAAACACTGTCATAGAGATTGGTCACATTTTTTAAAATATTATTTTTACAAATAAATAGCTAACATTGTTTATTGCTTTGCAGTGATTCCGCCATCTACAGTTAAGATTGTTCCAGTTATCCATTTTGCATCTTCAGAACATAAATAAGATACTGCTCCAGAAATATCCTCAGGTTCACCTATCTTCCGTAATGGAAAAGATGATTCAAGTATTTTTTTCGCATTTTCATCCTGTAAATATGGTTCAATGATAGGACTGCGTATAGTAGATGGAGCAATGCAGTTACAACGTATTCCGTATTGCCCATACTCGACAGCTATGCTCTTTGTAAACATAATTACTCCAGCCTTTGTTACTCCATAGACAGTAAAGGGAACCTTTGGAATTGCACGCATTCCTAGTACTGATGAGATATTTATGATGTTTCCACCTCCTTTTTCCATCATAATTGGAAGGACGGCCTTAGTAGCTCTGAGAGTTCCAATGAGATTTATATTTATTAATATCATCCACTCCTCATCTGTTGTTAGGTGAAAAGGTATAGGGTCATTCAGTACTCCTGCACTATTAACTAGAATATCTATTTTATCAAATGCCGAAATAGTCTGTTCTATTGCATTTAACACTTCAGCTTCTTTTGTAATATCAGCTCTTACTGCTAGAAGGTTATGATTATTGTTTTTATCATTAATTTCAGATATCAGCTTTACTAATTTTGTTCTTTCTCTCCCTATGAGTACAACCTTGCTGTCCTCTGCAGCAAGTCGTTTTGTGATTGCCTTTCCAACTCCACCCCCAGCTCCAGTAACTATTGCAACTTTGTCCTTCAGGTTCATGAATTGTAAATCAGTATAATTCCTTTAAAAGTACCCTTTATAAAACAATCTCAAGAGATCAAATCCAATTACAACAATAACGATTATTTAGAAAGGAAGACCCCAGTAAGACAGAGTCTAATTAACATGCTTATGTAATGGGGTCTAATATTAAAAGCAGCAAAATTAATTAT
>DASQWW010000035.1:0-3349 GCA_035640055.1 Nitrososphaeraceae archaeon
TCAAGCCCTACTGTCTGTGCTGGCGTCTTCCCTTTCAAAGCCATTGTAATTTAACGAAGTTGTAATTGATTCGCTTCATAGTTTTCAATACGAAAGAGTAGATGAGACAAATATTGGAATCTATCGTTCCAAATCATTAGAGGCGTTATAATTTTTTATGATGATGTTGTAATATTTCATCACTATATACGATCGATTAACTTAACCAGAAACTTGATGATTAAGCTATAGTATGAAATTCAAAGGTTATCTTATTTTCTTGTTGTGCTGTTTCTCCGTATTCTGATATATTCTGTACAATGCTGTATCAATATAATCATCTGTAACAAGTGACGGTATATTCAGCTGATACGGCTTTGGAAGTACAGAATTTATCCTGTAAAGAAGATGAATCTTCTTATCGATGTCTGGTTCGTCGTTGCATTGCTCAGTTAGTTTCGAAATGGTATTTCTCGAGTATATTAAACTATTAGCTAGATTTTTTTGTGCATACATTCTTCGGTTCATTTATATATATTCACTTAACGGTATTAAACATTTTTATACAAATGCTTAATCTCATGTATATACTTATATGTAATACTTGTTACAGTATAATGTAGAATCATTTCCATGGTATCGAAGACCAAGACTAAATTGTACAAGGTTGAATCCAAATCTAAGGTAACTGGTATAAACACATGTAGACACTCAATTTTTCTAGAAAAGGCTTTTGTAGAGGATAGCTTATTTCCATTCAAGCCTGGGGACAAATTAACTGCGAAAATAGATAAAGATAGACTGCTAATTACAAATACGGAAGACTAAATTTTTTAAAGCCATTTCCTACTCTTAACCTATACTACTAGACTATATGGAGAGCAAGTCTTAGGTTGTGCATTAAAATATTAGCACACATGCACACACAAAAAACACATCTTTCAATAGATTTGTATACATAATATTGACTAATGAGCAAATTGGGATTTTATTCTGATAAACCTTGACATCTATTCTGATAACTTCTTCAATCTTGCAGAGAATCAAGAACAGCACATGCGGCAAGGCAGCAAATTAAAACAGAAAGCACAATTCAGTAACTGGAACACAGGGAACTTGAAAATCAAGAGTTATCTCCATATGCTGTCTTTTGACTTGATTAAGGAATATTCTCCATTTTTAGTTTGTTGCTGCCACTGCAAACGCTATGGTGGATAGCATACTGATAAAAATTGACTATTTTAGAACGTGTAAAATTACAGTTCCCAAGAGGTTTTGTTATAAGATATAGTAATAGTAAAGATAACTGCGTAACAGAGTTAGACAACTAAGGATCACATCTCCTAAATACTATAGTAGACTATTATATTATATGGAACAAGAACATGTTACTATAGAAAATATCAAAACTTTGCATATTACAGACTTTCCAAATGCTACAGCAATAGACAGAACGAATATAGAAGATCAGCTGATGGTAAGGATTAACGGGACACTACCGGATATTTCGACTCTAGCTAGTAGTGAGGAAAAGTCAGAAAGAGTAGCAGAGATAAAACGACAAGGTATAAGTACAAACACTTCTTGCTCACTTCTTGCTAAAATTGAAACAGGCCAAATTTTTCATATGCTTGTTGATGTAGGTCAAGGCATAGTCAAGAGTATCGAAAACCCAACTCTTGGGTTTAATTATTCATCATCATCATCCTTTATCCGACCTGATGCTCTATTAATAACTCATTCACATGACGATCATATTAAAGAACTACCCATGCTGGTGAACAAAGTTTATGATGATGATTATGATGACAAATCGAGGAAGAATTTGGAGATATTCTGTACTATAGAATGCCGTGATCAAGTTATCAAAAAGTTTCCACAACTATCCGAAAAAATAAGTGATAATAATAATAATAGATTATCATTTAATATAGTACAGCCAGACAAAACTTTTGAAGTAGGTCCATTTTCAGTAATGCCAATTTTAGCAGATCATGGCGATAATTCTCCGCCCGGTTCTGTCATCTATATAGTGAAACTACTTGATAGAAAAATAATAATTGGATGGGACTTTCTTTCATTACCCAATGCAGATCAAAATTTGTTCTGGAATCCAGATCTTCTTATCTTAGGTACCCAAAGTTACAATCCTCATCCCTCGACGGGAATGATCTCTGTGACAGAGGCATATGATATTGTAAGAAGATGGAATGCAAAGGAATGCTATATAGTTCAGTATAGCGGACTGAAGGACTTTGAAGAAGCTACAAATCAATGGTTTAGAGGCCCTGTAAAGCCTATGACAACTGATGAACTTCAAAGTATGATAGATGCGCATCTTCAAGTCACAGGAGATAACGGCAAATTTAGAATAACAGTAGCCAAAGAAGGAATGGTTTGGACTGGAAAAGAAGAACAAAAAAAACAAGGCCAAGACTATTATGATGAAAGTACTCCTATCGGCAAGGTACTTGAGATTGAAAGCCTTCAGAAATATATTCTGAAGATTGAAAATGTAGATACAGATCATAAACTCAAACTTATGGTAGAAGATAGGGTTAACAGGTTTAATTTAGAATTTGTTAGACCTAGTAAAGATGAAAAGCGCGATGACATTCTCTATGCTCAGGGAGTGAAAGGCATGATGGGGAAGGGCCCAGAGTTAAGGATGGAAATAGTTCCATCACAGTGGCAAGAATCTTCTGCTATCAAAATAAGGGTGTCTCGAGGGAAGAAGAAAGTTGTGTTCAAGGACGATATATATGTAAGCAATAGTGACGCACAAAGGCTGATGAGATATATTAAAGAAAACTTCATTGCCTCTACAAAATGACACAACGGCTTGCTGATATGTTGTATGCTATGTAGAACCACTATGACAAATAGACAGACGGGTAAAAAAAGATGAGTCTTAATAACAAACAAGTTCTTATCAATCAAATAATATCGATGGGAATATTTTTTGTCATCAGCATCGCCATATTGCTGTTATTGCCATTTCCAATATCATTAGTTACTATAATAGGAGTATTCATCTTGCTTAACTTCTATATGAGAAACAGAATGATGAGAAAAATGGGCATGAGAATGGGAGGAGGGATGTCTGGTTCAACGTCATCGTCTTCTTCAATGTTTGGAGACAATTCTTTAAAATATTATTGTATGAGTTGTGGAACACAGCACAAACAAGCTGCTTGTCCTAGATGTGGTTCAAAGATGAAAAGAGTTGGATCTTAAAATAAAATACACCACCATATAGAGAATCTATCTACTGCATCATCCATTAATATAGCTGTGTAGCTATACCCTTGGATTATTTCTTTTACGTCTATCAACTTTGGCATACTTTTTGCTTCCTGATCTCTGTGCA
>DASQWW010000036.1:0-7921 GCA_035640055.1 Nitrososphaeraceae archaeon
ACTATAAGTATATAACAGATAAAATTTAATTTTAGGTGTAGAATTTCATTATGATGCTATCTAAACATGACTTCTGAAGAAAACTGGGTTTACTTACGCAACAGCGGCCTTAGAATCAGCTTTATTGCACTCTTTTCACTAATTATATCCTTTTTAATTTATTCTCGTTTGACTATCCCTAACGATGTACATCCCGTAATGCTTATACCTCAACTCAAGGATCTTGCATATGCTATTCTTGCGATCACTATTGTATCATTGATCTCTATAGGGTATGGAGTATACAGAATTTTCAAAGCAGAACAGCTGAGAACAGCTAATACAAACAATTTAATGTCATATATCACAGCCACATTTTCGGATACCAAATATTGTAAAGTCATGACAATATCTGTAATAGGCTATGCTATTTTTTTTGGATTTATATCTCAAATATTCATTTACAGAAATGATATTTCATTTACCCAGCAGGGAATTGTAGTCCCGTCAGTCAATGTAATCCCTTGCTGTGATCTTCCAGGCTACGTCCCTATATTTACAACATATCTTACTGATCACTTTTTGATCTTGCTAATACCAATTAATGTTATTTTAGCTCTCGTCGTATCAATACTAGCAGGGTTCAATATAACTTTGAATCTATATTTATTGAAATTAACAAGAATGCAAAATACCAAAAAGATCTCCTTTGTTGGCAGCATAGGATTAATGAGCGGACTATTCATAGGTTGCCCTACATGTGCAGGAAGCTTACTTTATACGCTATTAGGCTTTAGCATAGGAACAACAACAGTTGCAGCGCTTGCACCACTACAAACCATACTCATTATAGTAAGTATCCCGGCTTTGATAATTGCACCGTTTCTTATAGCTCGTGGAATCCGAACAAGATCCACATGCAAGTTAGCCTAATTATTTCTTCCTCTTCTTCTTGTCTCTGCTTATGGCGTTACTACTACGTGTTGTTGTTGTAATATTGTTGGTATAGTTGAGATACTAT
Source organism: Nitrososphaeraceae archaeon (assembly GCA_035640055.1). GTDB lineage: Archaea > Thermoproteota > Nitrososphaeria > Nitrososphaerales > Nitrososphaeraceae > DASQWW01. Next base: position 1,001 of record DASQWW010000036.1, read on the forward strand.
CTAGATACATTTGTACATGTGGTTCTGCAGTCCACATTCTTTCATTTTCAAATAGATAGCCATATCTTTGTGAGCTGCCTATTCTTTCGCGTGACCGAAGCGCTCCAAGATATTGTTTGGAAATAGCTAATTCATCAAAACCATGCTTCCTAGCTATTGCATTAAACACATTATGCATACCGGAACCATGCTGTGCTGCTTCCTTTACACGGTAGGCGATATTTCGTGGAATACCCAACTCTTGAGCAAGTCTTCTATGTACATGCTTACCAAAGTTGTCATCTCCCCCTCTTACATTTAATTTTAAATCCATACGCATTGAGGTTTTGATTACTCCGAGATCAAGAAATGGCTCACGCATTTCGATGCTATGGGCCATCGTAATTTTATCCTCTCTTTCAAGAGTCTCTTTGTATAGCAAAAGCAAGTCTTTAGTCATATGTTCACGTAATTTTCCGTATCCTTCTTTTTCAACTACTTTTGCGTACCATGAATATCCACCAAAAAGCTCATCTGCTCCCTGGCCTGTTAACATCACATTAATTCCATCTTCATGTGCAAGCTTTACTGCCGCATATACTGGGACTGCAACCTCAACTTGTCCAGCATTCGTATCTTCAATCGAATTTATGATCTCCGGAATTATTTGTTCTACTTCGTCGTCAGTGAGTTCGTTGACTCTCAGTTTAAGATCGAGTTTCTTTGCTATCTGTCTTGCAAATAAAATATCACTAGAACCTCTGATTCCTCCGGTATAACAAATTACCTCACGTACCATCTTCTTTGCAAGCCAAGCGACAATTACACTATCTATACCACCAGAGAAAATTATGCCAACTCTATCAAAATCCTGTGTACGCTTTTTCATAGATATAAGCAAAGCTTTTTTGTATGCATGGACAGCCAAATTCACCGTTTTATAGACTATTTTCCGTGAATATACTGGAGGATGAGTCACTTGGAATTCTTGTAATAAACCGTTTGATGCGATAATTATTGCATGACCAGGCAAGACACGTTTTACACATTCTTTTACTCCAACTTTCCATAGAGCTTTTCGTTCAGATGCGAAGGCTATAAAACTATTATTTTCACCATAGTAAAGCTGTCTTACACCCATTTTATCTCTGACCAAAGCTATAGTCCCTGTTTCTTCGTCCTTGATAACAATGGCATAAACGCCATCAAGCTGAGAAACAGTCTTTTTGATTGCATAAAGTAAGTCACTGCTTCTGACAAAATGCTCCTCCAGCATATGAACGATGACTTCGCTATCAGTTTGAGTAGAAAATTTATGGCGTTTCATTAACTTTGTCCGAATTTTTTTATAATTGTAAATCTCACCATTATGTTCTACAGTTAACCTTCCATCACAGCTGCGAAGAGGCTGCTGTCCACAGGTTCCACCTACTATCGCAAGTCTTACATGTCCCAATGCATTGCTTCCAGAAAGTCTATGATATTTCAAATTCTCAAAGGAATTTGACTGTGTGATATAGTCATTAGCTACTATACCAGCTCCGTCAGGACCACGATTCGTCATACATGAAAGCATGGTTCCAACTAGAGGCACAACATTTTTACCCTCTTTACTCAAAATACCTGCAATTCCACACATATATTATCTGACCCAATTTATGAATAAGCCGAGAATCACCTTTGAACCCAGGTAATTACTCGATCTCAGTTATAATAGAATAGTTATAATGACTTAAAAGGGTTTTTATACTCCAATCCTTCTCAAAATATACAATTTTACCTATCTCTCCATCTTGTCCAAATACAATATATTAGAAAAAGTTTTCAAGCACTAGGATTGGGATATATATACCACCATATCAACAACAACATTAGCCATTTTAATTATTTTTACTAGCCACAATGAGCAAAAGATGTTGCCCTATTGTGAAGAATATTTGCAAATTGATGCATATCTACCTTTTTGAAGGAATCGATTTTCTGTAATATACACGGTTCTTGTCTTTCATCCAGTATGCCTCTTCCGCGTAGTTCCTCAATAATTTTCTCTCGTAGTCTTGGATGGCAAATCTTACTATGATAAATACAACCAAGCGATTCATTAAACATCTCTTTCAAGTGGATATCGCCCTTTTCCTCATGGAAATGTGGATTTCGTGTCTCTATTTGCATCACTTCAATACCCTTGTCCATGGCTTCTTGGTTCTCAGTCGGAACAATCCCACCAAATTCCTCTAATATATTTAGAATTTCATATGGTTCTACAGAAAAGCCTGATGAATAAGTTAAAAGCTCTGCTAATTTCATGCTCATGCAGTGCTCACCTGAATTTCCTGTACGCATGATTTCAGTCTCAAACCCAGTATAGTAAGATATCAATGAATTAAGATATTGATTTGTTATTTCAGATACTCTTCCCCATTTCGAAAAATGAAGTCCGTTCTCAGATACTTTAGGTTTGTAAATCCATGATACACGGACCATTGTGAACGGCGTGTTAGATATAGCGATTCCTGATGCAAATATTTTTACATATTCATTTACTGCTCCAGGTACATAGTTGTCTGCATCAATAAATCCAACATATTCTTTTCCTGCCATCTTTGCAAGTAGCATTCCAATGATCATTCCTTCGGCTTTGCCATTTCTGACTATGTCGTCTGAACCGAAGATACTAGTATAACCTACTTCCCTTAGTGCGTCGGATAATCCAGGATCTTTTTGGTGCAATATTAACGCATTTTTTCCCACAAATCGATTGAATTGCTCTAGTGCATCCTTTTCTAATTTATATCTGTCTACGGGCTGTCTTGGGCTGTTAGATACGATAATTGTCAGGCAATCGTGAGGAATCCCACTTAATACACCTTCGAGCAATTTTAAACGCTCTCCTTTAATTGGAATAACAATAGCCATTTTTCTTTCAATTTCAGAAATCTCTTCATTTGCGATATTTCCAATAGTTTCAGATGTTAGACTATGATCGTTGAGTCCTGAATCCAATTCATAAACTCTTTGAACTCCATGTAGGCTTATAGCTCCAAACCGTTCGGTGTATCGTGGCAGATCAAGCTTCATACAAATTAAAAAGCGAGATAATTGTTTATAACTATTGGTATTTAGTTATAGAAATACACATCACAAATTTAATTATTTTGATGGTTAATTAAAGAGGATGTTTTCAAATTGGAAATACCAAACAAAAGGACAAAGTTACAATAGTCATAAACAAACCAAATGCGGAGAGGTTTGTTTGTTTGTTTGTTTACTTATTCTTTATCGATAAATTCATCAGGACCAGGTGGTTCAGGATTTAGACCCTTTCTCTTTCTTATTTCTTCTACTAAATTTCTGAATATTGACTGTGGGACAGGTTGCCATGCCTTAAAGTAAGTGCTCCACATAGCTTTACCGGCTGTACCCCCTCGCATAACTTCCGAAAGATCGAAGGTTTCGGATGCTGGTACTTCTCCTTGTATAATAGAAATTATACCTTTTTGTTCTACATTTATTAACTTACCTCTTTTACCTGATAGTATACCTGCTACTGTCCCAATTTGTTCTTGTGGACATTTGATCTCCATGCCTAGTATAGGTTCAAGTAAAACTGGATTTGCAATTAGCATAGACCCCAACATAGATCTTCTAGTTGCAGGCATCAACTGTGCTAGACCCCTGTGGGCTGGGTCCTCATGAGGAACGAAGTGATGTAAGATGAACTTAACACCTCTTACAGATTCGTGAGCGATTGGACCTGAATGTACTACATCATAAAATCCTGATCTGATAGAATCTATTGACTCTTGTATGAATTGAACACCTTTTGTTTCATCAATTAGAATATCGCCACCAGTATCTATAGCAGCAACATTTCTTGCTTCGTCTGCGCTCCAACCTTTTGCCCGGAGGACCCTAGCCATCTCCTTTTTGTCCATATCCTCTTTGATCTGCCCAGTTCTTATCAATTCTATTGTACCCTCGTCAAGTGGTTCTACGCGCATGAAAATTTTGTTATGTTTATTAGGCGATTTACTCATAACTGGTCCTGCTTGACTACGAATGGCTTCTCTATAGTTAATTAATGGCTGCGTTGTAGCAATATCAAGACCAGCTTCCTGTAGAAGTGATGTAGCAATTTCAAGATGCAGTACACCCATTCCTGCCATAAGAGTCTCACCTGTTTCCTCATTAATTTTGACAATAAGGTTTGGGTCCTCTACAGTAATTCTGTACAAAGCTTCAACAAGTTTAGGCAGATCTTTAGGATGTGTGGGTTCCACCGCTATTGTAACCACTGGTTCTGAGACGTACTTGATCGATTCAAATGCAGGAATATTTTTTACAGTTGAAACAGTTTCACCTGCAACAGCGTAGTCTAGGCCAAGTAATGCAGGAATATTGCCTGCAGGTAATACCCCTACTACTTCCCTAGTGTTACCCATATAGATATTTACTGACTGAACTTTCCCTAACCTTTTTGCATCAATCAAGTACATTTCATCACCATCTTTAATAGTGCCTGAGAAAAGTCTACCAGTTGCAACTCTGCCAGCCTGAGGGTCAACATTAATTGTCGTAACCATCATTACTGCTGGACCTTTTTCATCACAGGCCAAAAGGGATTTTCCAATACTAGATTCTAAATCCCCTGACCAGATTTTGGGGATCCTATATCTCTGGGCTACATTAGGTGGCGGATGATGCTGGACAACCATTCCTAAAATTGCGTCATGTAACGGTGCTCGTTCTGCAAGGAGTTTTATTCTATTAGATTCGTCTGAAGTATAAGCATCATAAACATCTTTAAAACCAATGCCTTTTTTCTGGGCTACCTTGAAATTGAAACCCCATCTATCCTTTGCCGAACCAAATGCAACACTATTTCCCTGTATACTAACTTTCCATTTTTCTCTAAGTTCAGGCTCAGCATAAATATCGATAAGTTTGTTAAATTCAGCAATTATATTTGAAAGCCATTTCTGCATAGCTTGTGGGTCTAACCTCAGCTCCTTTACCAACCTATCAATTTTGTTAATATAAAGAACAGGTCTAACCCGTTCTTCTAATGCCTGTCGTGTCACAGTTTCTGTCTGAGTCATAATGCCTTCAACAGAATCGGAAACAACCACCACACCATCGATAGCTCTAAGAGCTCGAGTGACTCTTCCTGTAAAATCTATATGACCGGGTGTATCAATCATATTAATTACATATTCTTTATCTTCATTTTCATAAAATAGCGTAACGTTAGCTCCACGGATAGTCATCTGTCTGTTTTGTTCAAGTCTCATAGAATCAAGCGCAAGGGCCTGACCTGCAACTGAAGGAGAAATAATGCCTGATGCTGCTAAAAGGCTATCGCTCATAGTTGTCTTTCCATGGTCAACATGAGCAATAACACCAAAGTTACGAATTTGTTCCTTATTACCAATAATCCTTAAAATATCTTGAGTTGATTTGAACTTTGGCATATTCAAACGAAAAAAATTTGTTGGAGGATTATTAAACGTTCCTTATTCTTATCAAGAGGCCAAAATCCATTATTGTTATTGTTATTGTTATTATTATACAGTAAAAGTATATTAGATGGTAAACACGTCATTACATAGACTCCAAAACACGCTGTATCTTCCAGATAAAGAAATATTGTTCTCTCCTAACTGTATAGATTATTATGATAGAAATAACATTGGGTCATACTCCAGACGCTGATGACGCTTTTATGTTCTATGGTATTGCTACCGGAAAAGTGAAATCTTCTGATCTTAGAATCAATCATGTTATAGAAGATATTGAGATACTTAACAAACGGGCCTTAAAGCATGAACTTGACGTTACGGCTGTTTCAGCTCATGCTTATGGCTATTTGAAGGATTATGTAATACTACATAGTGGTGGAAGTTTTGGTTTAAATTATGGACCTATCGTAATCTCAAAAAAGGAATTATCAATTCCCCAATTAAGAGAGAGTACGATTGCAATTCCAGGCAAAATGACATCAGCCAATTTGTTGCTAAATCTTGCCTTAGGAAAATTTAAAGAAAAGGAGATGTCTTTTGAGCTTATTCCAAATGCTGTTATTAACAGTAAGGTAGATGCCGGCTTGGTAATTCATGAAGCACAGCTTACATATCAGAATTTAAAATTATACAATATTCTGGATTTGGGAGTTTGGTGGAATACCAAAACAAATGGACTACCTGTGCCCTTAGGAATTAACGTGGCAAGTAACAAATCAATGACAGTTGAACAGATCAGAGAATTCGATCATCTTTTTAAACGTTCGATACTTTATGGTCTTAAAAATATTGATGCTGCTATTGATTATGCTATGAAATATAACAGAGGACAACCAAAGCATGTGATAACTAAATTTATTAAAATGTATGTCAATGACTCAACTGTTTCTATGGGATCTGAGTGTAAAAAATCACTCAAAAAAATGTTTGAGATGGCAAATGAGAAAGGAAAACTGTCACCTATCCAAGTACATTTTGCTTAGCTAACAACATGTACTCTCCAGTTACTTTACAATTTCAATGTAACTATAACTATCTATCAAAATAAGTAAGTAATTAAACGTCTTTCTTATACAATAATCTTTATTATGGATAACTTTGATTTCATCAGTGCAAAACCCCATTTATAGCATATGTATCAGATTAAAAATTCCTTAACAATATTACCCTATACCACAAACTGAGGCCTGAATCATAATCTGTACTCAGGAACCGATAAAAAATAAAAATGTGTGTGTTTCTTTTCTATTCTCTAAAACAAGAATAGCTAGGCTCTGCTATTTAAAAAATAAATTATACTTAATTAAATGACTAAATAACTTTAAAATTTCCTAATTATGTTGAAGAATGTGTCTCGTTGAGCTGCTTCTCTTTTAATCTCCTTAATTAAGCTCACTAGTTCTTGAATAGAAGTTCCGGTTGC